>NZ_JBJNRJ010000040.1:7859-46840 GCF_046233715.1 Trujillonella humicola
GCGGCCGGGAGTGAGCGGCGGAGGTGGCAAGTGGGGCGGGACGGGCCCGCGCGACGGTCCGGCCGATGGGGCCACTCCGGCGGACGTGTCCGGGCGGTCCGGGGCCCGGGGAGAGGGCGGCGGTCGCCGCGTCCGAGCCGGCAGCAGGCGGCACCGAAGCCGTCGCCGGGGTGCTGCCGCGCCGATGACGGTCCCCGAGTTCGCCTTCCTCGTCCTCGCCGGTGTCGGCGGCGGGCTCAGCGGCAGCATCGCCGGCCTGGCCTCGCTGGTCAGCTACCCGGCGCTGCTCGCGACCGGCATCCCGCCGGTCACCGCCAACGTGACGAACACGGTGGCGCTGGTGCTCAACAGCGTCGGCTCGGTGAGCGCCTCGCGACCGGAGCTGCGCGGGCAGGGGCGCCGGCTGGTCCCGCTGCTGCTCGCCGCGGTGCTGGGCGGCGCGACCGGGGCCGCCCTGCTGCTGTCCACCCCGTCGGAGGCCTTCGAGAAGCTCGTGCCGTTCCTGATCGCCCTGGCGGCGGGCGCGATCCTCGTGCAGCGGCCGCCGCGCGAGCTGGCCGCCGAGGGCGCGGCCGCGCAGGCCGGGCGCCCCGGCGACCCGCGCTGGCTGCCGGCCGCGGTGTTCGCCATCGGCATCTACGGCGGCTACTTCGGCGCCGCCGCGGGGGTGCTGCTGCTGGCCACCCTGCTGCTCGCCACCGGGGACGGCGTGCCGTTGAGCAACGCGATGAAGAACGCGATCCTCGGCGTCGCCAACGGCGTGGCCGCCGTCGGCTACGTCCTGCTGACCGACGTCGCGTGGGCCGCGGCCCTCCCGCTGGCGATCGGCCTCCTGCTCGGTGGTCTGCTCGGGCCGCGGATCGTGCGCCGCAGCTCGCCGGTGCTGCTCCGCCGGGGCATCGCCCTGGCCGGTCTCGGCCTGGCGGTCTACCTGGGCGTCGAGGCGTTCAGTTGAATGGGGGGCGAGGCCCGGGACGGCGGGCCCGGCGGACGCGGCAGCACAGGGGACCACGGTGACGACGGAACACCCGCAGGAATCGACCGACGACGTCGGCAGGCGCTTCCTCGAGGCGCTGCAGGGACCGGTGCCCGACGAGCTCGACGGCCCCGAGATGGTGCCCAGCCGGCTGGCCGCGGCGGCCGCCCGCGCCCTGCCGGTGGACGGAGCGGGCCTGAGCATCCACGAGGGCGCCGGGCTCCGGACGCCGATCGGGGCCAGCGACGCCACCACGTCGCAGGCGGAGCGGTTGCAGTTCACCCACGGCGACGGGCCGTGCCTGCGCGCCCACGACACCGGCCGGGCGATCGTCTTCGACCTCGAGGACATCCGGCGCAACTGGCCCGAGCTGCACGCCTCGCTCACCGGCGAGACGCCGTTCCGGGCCGTGTTCTCCCTGCCGCTGGCCCCCCCGCTGGGCCCGACCGTGGTGCTCGACCTCTACGCCGCCGAGCTGGACCGGATGACCCGCCTGCCGCGCGAGGACGTCTCGGCCGTGGTCGACGTCCTCACCGAGGAGCTGGTCCGCGCCAGCGACGGTGGCCCGCGGTGGTGGGACTCCCCCGACGCCCGGGCCCGCAGCAGCGTGTGGCAGGCCACCGGGGCGGTGAGCGTGGCGCTGGACCTGGACGTCGTCTCCGCGCTGGCCGTGCTCCGGGCGCACGCCTTCGCCGCCGGGCGGGACGTCGACGGCGTCGCCGCCGACCTGGTGGCCGGGCGCCTGGACGCGGCGGCGCTGCAGGAGTGAGCTCCGGGCGCGCCCGGCGCCCGGCTCAGCGCCCCACGTAGGCGGCCAGGAACAGCACGAACGCGCTGGAGCCGAGCAGCAGGCGCGCCGGGGTGAGGCCGTTGAGCAGGTTCGACGTCGCCTCCACCCACGCCGGGCGGACGGCGGCCTCCCGGGCTCCGCGGCGGACCAGGCGCACCTCGTCGGCGAGCAGCGCGCCGGCGGCGCCGAGCATCGTCAGCCCGACGACGAGGAAGACCAGCGCCAGGCCCTCGCTGAACACGTCGGCGCGGCCGCCGAGCAGCGCGACGACGACCAGCCCCGCGACCAGCCCGAGGAGGGCACCGGCGGCGGGCGCCCACGGGCCCATGCGGGTGAGCGGGTCCCGCCGGCGGGCTCGGATGCTCGGCCGGCTGGAGACCGGCGTGGTCGGGAAGGCGGCCGGCCGGGGGGACGCGGGGTCGTCGGGGCCCGCGGCGTCGTCGTCGGTCAGCGCCCAGGCCGCCACGGCCCCGCCGGCCGGCTCGGTGTCGGGGGCGGCCGGACCGACCCGGGTGGGCGGCTCGCCGGCCGCCCGGCCGGCGGCCGGCGCGCCGCTGGCCGTCGCCCCGGCGGCGTGCGGGCCGGTGGGCTCCGGGCCGGTGGCGGGCCCGGCCGGGGGCGGCAGCTGCGCCTCGGCCGTGGGCGCCTCGGACGCGGGTGCCTCGGCGGTACCGGCCTCGCCGGCCTGGCCGCCGTTGCGCGGCTGCGACGCCTCCTGCGCCGACCGGCCCGCCGGCCCGAAGTAGGGCGGGATGGGCCCGGTCGGCTGGGACGGGACGGGGGGTGCGGTGGGCTCGGACATCGACGGCGACGCTAGGCCCGGCCGCGGGAGGGGCCGGGAGGTGCGCCCCGTGTGTCGACATCTCGCCGTGTCGGCACCTCACCGTGTCGAGGAGGTGACTCATCGACAGCGGCCGGACCTCACAGCAGCCGCCGGCTCTCCTGCGCGACCACCCGCAGCCAGCGGTACCCGTACCCGTCGAGGGTGAGCTCCGCGCCGCCGTCGTCCCCCAGCGTCGTGGACTGCACCTCGAGCAGGTCCTCGAGCCGGTGGGTGGAGTCGCAGCCGGCCAGGGTGATCGGCACGGTGCGCGGCTCGGGGCCGAGGTTGTGCAGCGCCACCAGCGTCGCGTCGTCCCACGTGCAGGAGTGGACGAGCACCTCCGGGTGCGGTTGGTCGAGGACCGCGACGTCACCCCAGCCCAGCTCCGGGCACTCCCGGTAGCGCCGGATCAGCAGCTTCATGAACGACAGCAGCGAGTCGGGGTCGCGGCGCTGATCGGCCACGTTGACGAACTCGGGCGAGAACCCGCCGCTGACGACCGGACCGGGCAGGTCGTCGGGATCGGCGGTCGAGAAGCCGCCGTTGTGCCCGGCGGTCCACTGCATGGGTGTGCGGACGGCGAGGCGCCCCTCGGCGTCGAGGTCCTCGCCCATGCCGATCTCCTCGCCGTAGAAGAGCACCGGCGTCCCGGGCAGGGAGAACAGCAGGCTGTAGACCATCCGGATCCGCCGCGGGTCGCCGTCCAGCATCGGCGGCAGCCGGCGGCGCAGGCCGCGGCCGTAGACCTGCATCCGCTCCTCCGGGCCGAACGCGGCGAAGACCTCCTGGCGCTCGTCGTCGGTGAGCTTGTCGAGGGTGAGCTCGTCGTGGTTGCGCACGAAGGTGGCCCACTGGCTGTCCGGGTGGACGGCGGGGCGGTCGGTCAGCGCCTCGGTCAGCGGACCGGCGTCGGCGCGGGCCAGGGAGAGGTACGTCGCCTGCATCGCGATGAAGTCGAAGAGCATGGTGAGCTCGTCGCCCTCGGTGCCGCCGAAGAACTCCGCCTGCTCCTCGTGCGGGAGGTTGACCTCCCCGAGGAGGATGCCGCTGCCGGTCCGGCGGTTGACGACCTTGCGCAGCGCCTCCAGGTAGGCGTGCGGGTCGGCGAAGTCCCCGGCGTTCGCACCGCCCTGGGTCTCGAGGAAGAAGGGCACGGCGTCCACCCGGAAGCCGTCGATGCCCAGCTGCAGCCAGAAGCCCATCACCTTGGCGATCTCGTCGCGGACCCTCGGGTTGGTCACGTCGAGGTCGGGCTGCTCCTTGTAGAAGCGGTGCAGGTACCACTCCCCGGTGGGCTCGTTGAACGTCCAGATGGAGTCCTCCTGGTCGGGGAAGACCACCTGGTCGGAGGTGTCCGGCGGCTCGTCGTCCCGCCAGACGTAGAAGTCGTGGAACGGGTCGTCCCGGCTCTGCCGCGCCCGCTGGAACCACGGGTGCTCGATCGAGGTGTGGTTGACCACCAGGTCGACGATCACCCGCATCCCGCGGTCGTTGGCGGTGCGGATGAACTCCACCAGGTCGCCGTGGCTGCCCAGCCGCGGGTCGACGCCGTAGAAGTCGGTGATGTCGTAGCCGTCGTCCCGCTCGGCGGTCGGGTAGAAGGGCATCAGCCACAGGCAGGTCACGCCCAGGTCGGCCAGGTGGTCGATGCGCTGGGCGAGGCCGTCGAAGTCGCCGCAGCCGTCGCCGTTCCAGTCCATGTAGGTCTCGACGTCGAGGCAGTAGACGACCGCGGTCTTCCACCACAGGTCGGACGTGTCGGTGATGCGCATGCGGGCGTCTCCCTCTGCTCGGGTCAGCGCTGTCTGCTCCCGGCTCCCCCGCCGCCGGACAGGGGGAGGCCGGAAGGGCGTCGGCTCAGGCCATGGAGGACTGCAGCGGCTCCTGCCGCGGTCGCCACGGGCCGTCGGGACCGGCCGGGTCGATCGCCTGCGCCGGGGCGGGCGCGGTGACGTCGAGCTGGGGCAGCACGCGCGAGCCGAACGCGTCGAGGAACGCCGTCTGCTCCTTACCGACGTGGTGCAGGTAGATCTCCTCGAAGCCCAGATCGGCGTACTCGGCGATCCAGGCGGCGTGCTGGTCGAGGTCGGCCGACACCCGCACGGCGTCGGTCACGTCCTGCGGCGTCACGTGCGCGCTGGCCTGCTCGAAGGCCTCCGGGCTGTCGAGGTCCCAGCACAGCGGCGGGGGGAACACGTTGCTGCGCCACTGGTCGTGGGCGATGCCGAGCGCGCGGTCGGGGTCGGGGTCCCAGGAGACGTGCACCTGGAGGACGAGCTTGCCGCGGCCGCCGGCGTCCCGGTACGCGGCGACCACCTCGCGCAGCTTGTCGTGCGGCTGGTTGATGGTGACCAGGCCGTCGGCCCAGTCGGCGCCGCGGCGGGCGGTCTGGACGCTCACAGCAGGGCAGATGAGCCCCGGCTGCGGATCGGCCAGCGTGTAGACCTTCGCCCGGTCGACGCGGACCAGGCCGTCGTGGCTGACCTCCTCGCCGGCCAGCAGCGCCCGGATGACGTCGACGCACTCGCGCAGCCGGGCGTCGCGCAGCTCCTTGCGCGGCCACGGGTCGCCGGTGACGTGCTCGTTCATCGCCTCGCCGCTGCCCAGGGCCACCCAGAAGCGGCCGGGGAACATCGCCCCGAGGGTGGCGATCGCCTGCGCGACGATCACCGGGTGGTACCGCTGGCCGGGGGCGTTGACGGCGCCGAAGGGGAGGTCCGTGCTGGCCATGGCGGCACCCAGCCAGGACCAGGCGAAACCGGACTCCCCCTGCCGCGGGTTCCACGGCGTCAGGTGGTCCGAGCACATGGCCGCGGTGAATCCCACCTCCTCGGCGTGCCGGACGGCGGTCAGCAGATCGCGCGGGTGCACCTGCTCGTGCGAGTTGTGGAACCCGAGAACGGTCATGGGGCCGTGCCTACCCCGGGACCTGCGCCGCAGTCACGCGATGTCGGCGCCCGGCCGGACGGCCCGACCACCTGCTCGAGGCGGCGGCCCGTGACCGGCCGGCGGCGAGACCGGCACCACTCCCCGCTTGCACTGCGGGCGCCGGGGGTCGCGGTGAGGATCGGGGGGTGACACGCACCGCGACGACGGACGAGTGGGGGATCGACGCCGGCTGGCTCGACGCCCACGACGAGGAGCACGAGGTCGCCCAGGCCACCATCGAGCGACTGCGGGAGGTGATCGGCGCCCCGCCCGACGACCTCGAGGAGCGCGCGCCGATCGTGGCCCGCCCGGGCGACGCCCTCGAGGTCGACCAGGCCGAGGTCACCCTCGAGGACGGCTCCACGCGGCACGTCGACGGCGAGCTCGACGACGACTTCCCGCTCGGCTACCACTGGCTGCAGGCCCCCGGCGGGCACCGGCGGCGGCTGATCGTCACGCCGGGCAGGTGCTGGCTGCCCGAGCGCACGTGGGGCTGGGCGGTGCAGCTGTACGCCGTCCGCAGCCGGGACAGCTGGGGCATCGGCGACCTGGCCGACCTGCGCGCGATCCGCGAGATGGCGGCCGGGCAGGGCGCCGGGTTCGTGCTCGTCAACCCGCTGCACGCCGTCGCTCCCACGCCGGAGCAGGAGGCCAGCCCCTACCTGCCCGCCACCCGCCGCTTCCGCAACCCGCTCTACCTGCGCGTGGGCGAGGTGCCCGGCGCGTCGGCGGTCGACCTGGAGGACGACGCCGGCCGCGCGCTGTCCGGCGGCGAGCGCGTCGACCGCGACGCCGTCTGGGCCCGCAAGCGCGCCGTCCTGCGCCGGGTGTTCGACGCGACCGGCCGCGACGACGCGGCGTTCCCCGACTGGTGGTGGCACCAGGGGCAGAAGCTGCAGGACTGGGCCACCTGGTGCGCCCTCGCCGACGAGCACGGCCCGGACTGGCACGCCTGGCCCGAGGCCCTGCGCGCCCCGCGCAGCGAGGAGGTCGGCCGGTTCGTGGCCGAGCACGAGCGCGACGTGGCCTTCCACGCCTGGCTGCAGTGGTGCCTGGAGCTGCAGCTGGAGCGGGCCACCGAGGGGATGACGGTGATCCAGGACCTGCCCATCGGCGTCGCCGGTGGCGGTGCCGACGCCTGGACCTGGCAGGACGTGCTCGCCCGGGGCGTGAGCGTCGGCGCCCCGCCGGACGCCTTCAACTCCCAGGGTCAGGACTGGGGCTCCCCGCCGCTGGTGCCGTGGCGGCTGCGACTGGCCGACTACGAGCCGTTCGTCGAGTCCATCCGCGCCACCATGGCCGGCGCCGGGGGGCTGCGCATCGACCACGTGATGGGGCTGTTCCGGCTGTGGTGGGTGCCCGCCGACGGCAGCGCGGCCGACGGTGCCTACGTGCGCTACCCCGCGGAGGACCTGCTGGGCATCGTCGCCCTGGAGAGCGTCCGGGCGCAGGCGCTGGTCGTCGGCGAGGACCTGGGCACGGTCGAGGAGGGCGTCCGGGAGGCCATGGCCGAGCACGGGGTGCTCAGCTACCGGCTGCTGTGGTTCGAGGACGACGAGCCCGCGCAGTGGCCGGTCGAGGCGATGGCCGCGATCACCACCCACGACCTGCCGACCGTCGCGGGCCTGTGGACCGGGGCCGACCTCGCCGAGCAGCGCGAGCACGGCACGGGCACCGACGAGGAGCTCGAGCGCGGCCGCACCGAGCTGCTCGCCCGGCTGCGCGGGGTCGAGGAGGAGGCCGAGCCGGGAACGGCGGTGCGCACGGCGCACGAGGCGCTGGCGACGGCGCCGTCGCTGCTGCTGTCGGCGACCCTGGAGGACGCCGTCGCCGACGAGCGGCGGCCCAACATGCCCGGCACCACCGAGCGGCCGAACTGGTCGCTGCCCCTGCCCGTGGCGGTGGAGGACCTCCCCGGGCACGAGCTGGTGCAGGCCGTGGCCCGCACGCTGGCCGCGGGCGCCGCGCGACCGGCCGAGGACGGGGGGCCCGCGGCCGGCTGACCGCTCCGGTTCCCCGCTCCCACACCGGGCGCCGTCCCGGAGCGTTGTCCCCGGGGCGGCCATCCGCCGCGGTGCAACGGCCGGCGCGGGGACAACGCCGCCCGCACCGACCTGCCGCCGCCCGGGGCGGGCCGGCGGGCCCGGCCGTCCGGGGTCCGGCCTCAGGTCTCGCAGGCCACCCCGTCCCCGTCGCGGTCGAGAGCCGAGCGGTACCCGGGCTGGCCCGCGTGGAGGGGCGCAGCTCCGGCGGCCTTCGCCGCCGTGCAGTTGGCGTAGTAGGGGCCCGGCGCCGGCGGAGGGGGCGGCGGGGCGGGCACGGGCGCCGGTGCGGGGGCGGGCTGCGGTGCCGGCTGCAGAGCGGGCTGCGGAGCGGGTGCGGGTGCCGGCTGCGGAGCGGGCGCGGGCGCCGGGGCAGGCCGGGGCGCGGCGGAGGGCGCAGCGGCCGGCGCCGGGGCGGGGGCCGGTGCCGGCGCCGGGAGGTCGGCGACGACCCCGCCCGGCAGCGGCTCGTCCGGGCAGGTGCTCAGGACGGTCGCGACGGCGTTGCGCTCGGCCGTCGTCATCCACAGGTCGTAGCGCACCTTCACGGCGACCTGCCGGGCCACGTAGGCGCACCGGTAGCCACGGTCGGGCGGCAGCCAGGTCGCCGCGTCGCCGTCGCCCTTCTGCTGGTTGAGCGGCCCGTCGACGGCGAGCAGGTTCAGCGGGTCGTTCGCGAAGGCGGTGCGGGTCGCGGTGTCCCAGCCCTGCGCGCCCTTCTGCCAGGCGTCGGACAGGGCGACGACGTGGTCGATCTGCACGGCGTCGCTGGTGCCCTGGCCGCGGACGAAGGCGATGGTGCGGCCGGAGTAGGGGTCGGCCAGGGTCCCGGTGAGGACCACGCAGTCGCGGGTGCCCGGCCGGAACGTCTCGCCGGTCAGGTCACGGGCCAGGACGTCGTTGCGGGTGTCGCAGCCGTTGCGGTCGGTGTCGGCCCAGGCCGGGCCGAACAGGGCCCGGTCGTAGCCGGTGCGGGGGGCCCGGCCGCGCACCTCCACGGCGGCCAGCGCGGCGAGCGCGGTCGTGGGCCGGGCGCCGGTGATGGCGCCGGTCGCGGCGTCGTCGCCCAGCAGCCCGGTGGACGGGTCGACGGAGCTGCCGGTGGCCACCTCCTCGGCGGTCTCGACCTCGACCGCCGCGGCGTCGGCGGCCGCGGCGGACACCTCCGGGTCCTCGGCCGTCGGGGCCGGCGTCGGCGCCGCTGCCGTCGTCCCGGCGGCTGCCGCCGAGTCGCTGCCGGACTCGGCGAGCGACGTCGGCTCCGCGACCTGCGCGCCGACCACGGCGAGCACGAGCCCGGCCCCCAGGACGGCGACCGCCGCCCCGCGGGAGCCGATGGCTGCCCAGCGTGCCCGCCCGGTGACGACGGCCGCGAAGCCGGTCAGGAGCGCGGCCAGGCCCAGCACCGCGAGGCCCCCGCCGATGCCCTGACCCCCGACCCCGGCGAGCACGAGCAGCACCACCAGCGTGGCCAGGACCGGCCGCACCCACGGCCGCCCGGCCGACCTCGTCCCCGACGTCCTGTCCGGCCGATCACCCATGTCCGCCCCCGTCCTGCCTTCCGGAACCTTCCGTTCCACGTTGACGGGAGCGGGGGGCCTCGCGGCGGAGGTCGCGGGCGTGGCGCGCGGCGGTCGCCACAGGCGTCACTGCGGCCCCGGACGGCGGTCGCGCGGGCCGACCTGCGCGGCGGCCCGGTCACGCGCCCGCCGTGTCGGCCGAACACCTGTTCGATCCGCATGTCACACTCGTGAGGTGGCCGGCGGGATGAATCGAGGGCGGTCCCGACCCTCTCTGGAGGAGCGTGCCGCACGCTCCGGGGTGCCCCGCCCCGAGGAGGACTGGGACGCGCCCTTCCCCCGGCAGACCGCGGCCGCGGCACCCTCGGCGCCGGCGCCGCCCGACGTCCGCGAGCTGCCACCGCCTCCCCCGGTCACGCGCCGGGCCGACGGGCGGGGGCGGCACTGCTGGGTGCACGACCCGCCCGGCGCCCCCGGGGTCTGGCCGGGGCTGCTGGTCGAGTGGCGGCAGACCGACGAGGGCTGGCACGGCCGGGTCGCCTTCACCGTCGCGGGGCCGGCGGGGTCGGTCCTCATGGAGGCCTGGCTGCCGGCGGCGGCACTGGAACAGCGCTGAGCGGTTACCGCGGCGGGCGCCGGGCTATGGCCCCGGGCAGCACACCCGAGAGAGCGGAGGACCGCGATGAGCACCCCGGACGAGCCCACGCTCGACGACGTCATCGACACCCAGGAGTCGGCGCCCCGCGACCGCTCGCAGCACGCCGGCGGCTACGACCGCCCGAACGACGACGCGCTGCAGCACCGCACCGAGCAGGAGCGGCAGGCCGTCGGCTCCGACGACGCGGACCCGGCCGGCGACCAGACCCACTCGGCGACGGACTAGGGACCCGGCTGCTCCCCACCGCTCGCGCGCTCGCGGCGGGCCCCTGCAGCGGGGCCGAGCGGTGGGGACAGCGCCCGGGTGCGGCCCAGCACGACGGTCAGCACGAGGGCGGCGGCGCTCGTCCCGCCGGTCAGCCAGACGACGGCCGGCCACCCGCCCGTCGCCCACGCCCGGCCGGCGACCGTGCCGGCCACCGACGACCCGGCGTAGTACCAGAACGAGTACAACGAGGCGGCCTGCCCCACGGCCCGCTCCCCGTACGCCGCCCGGGTGGCCACCCAGGAGCTGGCCACCCCGTGCGCGGCGAAGAACCCCGCGGTCAGGACGCACAGCCCGGCGACGAAGGCCCACAGCGGCGCGGCGAGGGTGAGCACGACCCCGCCGAGCATCACGCCCACGGCGAGCGGCACGACCAGCCGCGGGCTCCACCGGCCGGCGAGGGCACCCGCCGCCGGGGAACTGACCGAGCCGAGCAGGTAGGTGAGGAACACCAGCCCGGCCACCGAGGGGGCCAGCGCGTACGGCGGGCCCTCCAGCCGGAACGTCGCCGCGTTGTAGACGGCCACGAACCCGCCCATCAGCAGGGCCGCGACCGCGTACAGCCCCACCAGCACCGGGTCGGTGAAGGCCGCCGCCAGCTGCCGTGCGAGGCGGCCGGTCCGCGGGACGGGACGGAAGCGGCGGGACGGCGGCAGCAGCACCCAGACCGCGACCGCGCACATCGCCGACAGCGCCGCGATGCCCGCCATCGTCGTCCGCCACCCGCCCAGGTCGGCCAGCAACCCGCCCAGCACCCGGCCCGACAGCCCATCGAGGGCGGTGCCGCCGACGTACAGGCCGATCGCGCGGGAGGACACCGAGGAGTGCAGCTCCTCGCGCAGGTAGGCGACCCCGACCGCGGGCAGCCCGGCGAGGGCGAGACCCTGGAGCGCGCGGACGACCAGCAGCAGCTCCCACGTCGGCACCACGGCCAGCAGCGCGGCCAGCACCACCGAGACCGCGAGCCCGGCCCGCAGGAGCGGCGTCCGCCCGTACCGGTCCGACACCGGGCCGAGCACCAGCAGCCCCACGGCCAGCCCCGCGGTGGACACCGAGACGGCGAGCGTCGCCGCCCCCGGTGACACCCCGAACGAGCGGGTCAGCTCCGGCAGCAGCACCTGCGGCTCGTAGAGCATCGCGAAGGTGGCCACGCCGGCCAGGAACGTCGCCAGCGAGGCCCGGCGCAGCCCGCGCGACCCGGCCCGGTACCCCTCCGGCAGCCGGTCCCCCCGAGCCCCGGCCGCCGTCGCGGGACCGGATGCGGGGGCGGGCACGACCGCCATCGTCCTCCGCAGGCCGCGGTGGCTGGTTGGCTGGGAGGGTGACCCGGCTCTCGCGGACCGACGTGGCCTGCTGGGTCCTCAAGAGCACCCGCCGTCCGCGGGAGCTCGACCCCGGCTGGGCGGCCGGCGGACGGCGGAGGCTGACCCGCTGCGTGCGCCGGTCCTACCGGCTGGACCTGATGCGGCCGGGCGACCCGTGCCTGCTGTGGGTGAGCGGCCGGGCGGCGGCCGGCGTGCACGCGGTCGGGGTGCTCGCCGGTGCGGTGGCCGCGGGCGCGGGAGGCCCGGAGGTCGCGGTCGACCTCACCCTGCTCGCGGAGCCGGTGCCCCGCGGAGAGCTGCTCACCGACCCCGCCGCGGCCGGGGCGGAGGTGCTGCGGATGCCGGCGGGCAGCAACCCGTCGTGGCTGTCGGCCGGCCAGTTCGCCGCCGTCCGGGCGCGGCTGGCGCCCGCCGACGGCTCGGCGCAGCGGCTGGGACCATGGATCGCGTGAGTTCCGTCCGGCTGCGCCTCGGCGCTCTCCTCTGGCTGCTGACCCTGCAGTTCTTCGTCGTCGAGGCCGTCGTCGCGGCGGGGTACGAGGGGTACTCGCGCATCGACGACACGATCAGCCTCCTGGGCTCCTCCGTCTCGCCCGGCGCGACGGCGATGAACGTCTCGTTCGTCGTGCAGGGGGTGCTCGTGCTCGGCGGCCTGGTGCTGCTGCGGCCGCTGCTGCTCGGCCGCGGCGCCCAGGTGGCCACCGCCATGCTGGCGGTGGCGGCCGGCGGCCTGGTGATCGTCGGCCTGCTCCCCGTGGGCGAGGCCGACGGCTGGCACCGGTTCGGCGCCGCGCTCTTCCTGCTCGGCTGCGGCGGCGGGCTGATCGGCCTGGCCTACGCCGTCCGGCCCCGGTCGGAGGCCGTGGGGACGACGCTCGCCCTGCTGGGCCTGCTGAGCAGCGCCATGACCGTCTTCTACCTCACCGCCGCCACCGGGATGCTCGGCGAGGGCGGCACGGAGCGGGCCGCCGCCTACCCGCTGCCGATCGGCCTGGCCGTGACCGCCGTCGCGCTGCTGCGGCTGGGCCGTCGTCCGCTGCTCTCGGCCGCCGGGGAGGACGGCGAGGCGCTCGGGCCCCGCCTGGCCCGCAAGCAGCAGGAGCGTGCCGAGCGCGCCCGCCGGGCCCGGGAGCGCGACGAGGCGCTCGAGGCCGCCGCGACCCGGGCCGCGGCCGACCGGCGGGCCGCCGAGGCCGCTCGCGCGGCGCCCCGGCCGGCCCCTGCCGTCCCCGACGGCGGCGACGCCGGGCACGACGGGGACGACGGGGACGACGACTTCGACCCCGACGACCCCTGGGCCTCCCCGCGGCGCCGCGGCTGACGGCCCGCCGCGGGTCGCGGCAGAGCCCCGGCCGCGGCCAGGATGACCGCATGAGCGACGACTCCGCCGCGACGATGCACGTCATCCCACCCGACGAGTGCTACCGCCTGCTGGCGACGCACGAGATCGGCCGGCTCGGGCTCAACGCCGAGCACTTCCCGATCATCGTGCCGGTCAACTACGCCCTGGACGGGACGACGATCGTGATCCGCACGCAGCCGGGCAGCAAGCTCGCCGCCGCCCGGCACGCCAACGTCGCCTTCGAGGTGGACGAGGTCGACCGGCGCACGCGCAGCGGCTGGAGCGTGCTCGTGCGGGCGCTGGCCGAGGAGGTCGGCGAGGAGCACCGCGCCGAGCTCGTCGCCCGCACCCGGGCCACCGACGTCCGCCCCTGGGCACCGGGCGAGCACGGGCACTGGCTGCGCCTCATCCCGCAGGAGGTCTCCGGCCGGCGGATCGTCCCCGGGGAGCTGCCGCCCGCCGTCGACCCGCGTGCCTACCTCTGACGGAGGACTCCGCGCGCCGCCCGCCGATCAGGTCCCGGGGACGACCGGCCAGGATGGGGGCATGACGACTCCGGGAATGCTGCGGGTGCTGGTCGGGTACGACGGGTCGCCGAGTGCGGTGGCCGCCATCGAGGCGGCGGCCCGGCTGGCCCCCGCCGCCTCGGCGACGATCGTGCACCTGTGGGAGCCGCCGTTCACCACGCCGGCGCTGCGGCAGCGCCTGGCCGGCCGGGCCCGCGGGCTCGAGGAGCTCGGCCGGCTGCTGGAGGAGGAGGGCCGCGCCGAGGCCGAGCGGCTGGCCGGCAACGGCGTCGCCCTCGCCCGCGCCGCCGGCTGGGAGGCCGAGGCGCAGGTTCTCCGCGCCTTCGGCGGCGACGGCTACCAGTTCGCCCGCACCGCGCAGGAGCGCGGCGCCGACCTCGTCGTCGTCGGCTCCCGCGGCCTGACCGGGATCAAGGCCGTCATGGGCAGCGTCTCGGAGCTGGTCGTGCACGTCAGCCCGGTGCCGGTGCTCGTGGTGCCGCACCCCATGACGACGGCGGAGTGGGCGGCGGCCGCGTCGGGCCCGGTCGTCGTCGGCACCGACGGCTCGGCCGGCGCCGCGCTCGCCGCGGAGACCGCCGCTCGGCTGCTCCCCGGACGCGAGCGGCTGCTGGTCGCCGTCGAGGAGCCCGGCGGGGGTCCGGGCCCGCAGGCCCCCGACGGCGCCGAGCTCATCACCGTGCCGCGGCACGGGCGGCCGGGCAGCGAGCGTGCCACCGCCGCCGCGCTGGCCGGGTTCGCGGCCGAGCGCGGCGCGGGCGTCCTCGCCGTCGGCAGCCGCGGCAACTCGATGGGGCGCGAGCTGCTGCTGGGCAGCGTGGCGCGCGAGGTGCTGCACTGCGCCCACCGGCCCGTGCTCGTCGTCCCCTCCGACCGCACGGCCTGAGCCTGCTCAGCCGGGGACACCGGCCTCCTGCGGCACGTCCGCACGAGGCCGGTCCCGGCGGCGGGACACCGCGACCCCGGCCAGGCAGACCACCCCGCCGACCACCGCGAGCGCCGGCGGGACCTCGTCGAGCAGGACCCAGGCCATGCCGATCACCAGCGGCGGCACGAGGTAGGTGGTCACGCCGAGCCGGCCGGCGTCGCTGCGGGCCAGCGCGTACGCCCAGGTGCTGAAGGCGATCGCGGTGGGCACCGCCCCCAGGTAGACCATGCCGAGCACCGAGGACAGCGGGGCCTCGTCCGCCTCCCTGGCCAGGACGCCCGCCCAGGGCAGGCAGCAGACCGCGCCGATGGCGCACGCCGTGAGGGTCACCTGCAGTGCGGGCAGCCGGCGCAGCACGACCTTCTGCGCGACCACCCCGATCGCGTAGCCGGCCGCGGCGACCAGGCAGAAGACCACCCCGATCACGTCGGCGTCCCCGCGCCGGGTCGCCAGGCCGATCAGCAGCACGCCGGCGAAGGACACCGCGATCCCGGCCAGCAGCCACCGCGGGAATCCCTCCCCCAGCCACACCCCGGCGAGGACGGCGATGAGGAGCGGCCCGACGTTGGCCAGCAACGACGTCGTCCCGGCGTCCAGGTGCTGCTCGGCGGCGTTCAGCGTGACGTTGTAGACGGCGAACCAGCCCACGCCGCAGACCGCGAGCAGCCCCCACTCGCGGCGGGTCGGCGCCACCCAGCCGCGGCCGACGGCGAGCACCCCGAGCACCGCCGTGCCCACCAGCAGCCGACCCAGCGCCAGCGCCCCCGGCGACAGGTCCTCCCCCACCGCGCGGATGGCGACGAACGCCGACGCCCACGCGACGACGGTCACCGCGACCGCGGCGGGCACCAGGAGGGCACGGGCGGCCGGCGCCCCGGGGTTCTGCACGCTGCGCACACTAGGCGGCGGGTACGACGTCCTCCGGCGGATCCCGGACGCGGCGCTGCCCTTCTGCAGGGCCCCGCCGCGAGCGTACGAGCGGTGGGGCCAGCGGGGTCCTCACGCCCGCAGGTGGGCGGCGTACGTGCGGGTACCGCGCCCGCCGTCGGAGGGCAGCGCGGCGCCGTCGCGCAACGCAGCGCTCAGCCGTCCGGGGACCGGCGTGGAGACCACGTGCGTCCCCGGCTCGCGGGCGGCGGCCCAGGCGCGCGCGAGGTCGGCCACCGCCAGCTCCTCGGGACCGCCGAACTCCACGACGTCCCCCGCCGGCGGCCGGCGGGCCACCCGCGCGAGGTGCTCCGCCGTGTCGGCCACGTCGACCGGCTGCACCCGCCAGCCCATCGGCACCGGCAGCACCGGGCCCTTGCGGGCCCCGGCGAGCAGCTCGTCGACGAAGCCGTGGAACTGGGTGACCCGGACCAGGGTCACCGGCAGGCCGGAGGCCAGCAGCACCTGCTCGGCCGCGAACTTGGCCCGGTAGTAGCCGTACGGGATGCGGTCGACGCCGACGATCGACACGTACACCAGGTGCTGCAGCCGCGAGCGGTCCACCGCCTGCACGAGCCGGCGCGTCCCCGCGACGTCGACGGCCCAGGCGTCGCGCGGTGCGGTGGCCGCGTGCACCACCAGGTCGACCCCGGCCAGCGCCTCGCCCAGTCCGTCCCCGCCGGTGAGGTCGGCGCGCACCCCGCCGGGACCGGCACCGGACCGCGACATCGCCCGCAACCGGTCGCCGTCGCGCTGCAGCGCCTGCAGGAGGGAAGGTCCGAGCCGTCCGGTGGCCCCGGTCACGAGAACGTCCACCCGGCCAGTCTGGCGGGACCGGTCCGTCCAGGACACCGGCGTGCCGCCGCAGCGTCATCTCACATACGAGATAGCCTGCACGCCGTGACGCTGACCGAGGCCTCCGTCGATCCCGGCTCCACCCCCGAGCCCACCCCCTCCGCGAACGGGGCCGGCGCCGGATCCCCCGCGCACGAGGCCAGCGCCATGCGCCGGGTGGGCACGCTCGTCCGCGACGCCCGCCGCCACCGCGGGCTGACCCAGGCGCAGCTCGCCGAGCGGCTGGGCACCAGCCAGAGCGCCGTCGCCCGGATCGAGCAGGGCGGGCAGAACCTGACGCTGGAACTGCTGACCCGCCTGTCCGAGGCCCTCGACAGCGAGCTCATCACGCTCGGCCCGACCGGACCGACGCACCTGCGGGTCACCGGCGGCACCCCGCTGCAGGGCCGCGTCACCGTGAAGTCGTCGAAGAACGCCGCGGTCGCGCTGCTCTGCGCCGCGCTGCTCAACCGCGGCCGGACCACGCTGCGCAACGTCGCCCGCATCGTCGAGGTCGAGCGCATCCTCGACGTCCTGCGCTCGATCGGGGTCTCCGCCGAGTGGGACGCCGCCGGCCGCGACCTCAGCCTCGTCGTCCCCGACGAGCTCGACCTGGCCGGCATCGACGCCGACGCCGCCCGCCGGACGCGCAGCATCATCATGTTCCTCGGGCCGCTGCTGCACCGGGCCGAGGACTTCCGGCTCCCCTACGCCGGCGGCTGCGACCTCGGCACCCGCACCGTCGAGCCGCACATGATCGCCCTGCGCCGCTTCGGCCTCGCGGTCGAGGCCCACGCCGGCGAGTACCACGCGACGGTCCAGGCGCCCGCCGGCGCCGACCGCACCATCGTGCTGACCGAGCGCGGGGACACCGTGACCGAGAACGCGCTGCTGGCCGCCGCCCGCACCGACGGCACGACGACCATCCGCAACGCCAGCTCCAACTACATGGTCCAGGACCTGGTGCTGTACCTGCAGCTGCTGGGCGTGCAGATCGAGGGCCTGGGGACGACGACGCTCGTCGTGCACGGCCGGCCGGTGCTCGACGCCGACGTCGACTACACCATCAGCGAGGACCCGGTGGAGGCGATGAGCCTGCTGACCGCCGGCATCGTGACCCGCTCGGAGCTGACGGTCTGCCGGGCACCGGTCGAGTTCCTCGAGATCGAGCTCGCCGTCCTGGCGGAGATGGGGCTGCGCTACACGCTCTCGCCGGAGTACCGGGCGGCGAACGGGCACACCCGGCTGGCCGACATCACGATCCACCCCTCGGATCTCCGCGCACCGATCGACAAGATCCACCCGATGCCGTTCCCGGGCCTCAACATCGACCACCTGCCGTTCTTCGCGGTGATCGCCGCGGCCGCCGAGGGCTCGACGATGATCCACGACTGGGTCTACGACAACCGGGCCATCCACCTGTCCGACCTGACCCGCCTGGGCGCCGACGTCCGGCTGATGGACCCGCACCGGGTGCTGGTCAGCGGCCCCACCCGCTGGCGCGCCGCGGAGGTGGTCTGCCCGCCGGCGCTGCGGCCGGCGGTCTGCCTGCTGCTCGGCATGCTCGCGGCCCGGGGGACCTCCGTGCTGCGCAACGTCGACATCATCGCCCGCGGCTACGAGCACCTCTACGAGCGACTGGTCGAGATCGGCGCCTCGATCGAGGTCTTCCGCGACTGAGCTGAGGCCTCGACGAGATCTGCACATTCGTCACCATCAGCCGCTGATGGCGACCACTGTGCAGATCTCGTCGAGGATCAGGGCTGTGGGAGCGTGACGCCGAAGCCGGTCACGGCGAGCCGCAGCAGCACCGGGCCGGGACGTCGGAGGTCGGCGACGCGGGCCTCGCTGAGCGCCTCGAGCTCGGCCACCCGCGCGGCCAGCGCCTCCGACCCGCGCAGCCGGGCCGCGTGCAACGCCGTCGCGTTGGCCCACACCCTGCGCCGGGACTCGCGCAGCAGGACCCGCGCCGACGTGCGGTTGACCCCCGCGGCCATGCGGTCCAGGACCGTGCGGCGGCTGCCGGCCGCCTGCAGGGCGAGGTCCTCGGCGGCGACCCGCCCGGCGAGGACGGCGTCGATCCGCTCGTGGTCGCGCTCGCGGCGGGCCCGCACGACCGGGTCGGTGAAGTCCGCGGGCGGGATGACGCGGACCAGCGACTGCGGCAGGTCGACGTTGATGTGCGCGTTCATGCCGAGCAGCACGTGCGCCTCCGGCCGGGCACCGGCGCCGGTCCCGAACGCCGCCCGCCACGGGCCGGGCGCAGTCGCCGGGTCGCGCCGGTGGGCCTCCAGCGCGTCGAGGTAGAGCCCGGCGAAGTCGACGTCCCAGGCGCTGACCCACCCCGGGTCTTCGAAGAGCCCGCCGTCGATGGCGGCGCCGACGGCCCGCGTGGTGCGCAGGTAGGTGCCCAGGAAGTGCCGCGCCGGGTCCCCGCTGCCCGCCATGGGCGCGAGCAGGTCCTCCATGCGCGCCACCAGCGCGTCGACCGCCTCGGTCATCCGACGGAGGTGCGATTCGATCCGGGGCGGCCCCGGTGCAGGGGCCCGCCGCGAGCGCGCGAGCGGCGGGGGGCGACGGGGTCCTCCATCAGATGAGGGCGTCGAGCCCGTCGTCCGGCGGGAGCAACCCGGCGTCCACCGGCGGGCGGTGCGGCTGGTCCAGCCCCCGCATCCGCGCCGCGTGCAGCGCGAGCAGCAGGTTCA
This sequence comes from Trujillonella humicola, assembly GCF_046233715.1. NCBI lineage: Bacteria > Bacillati > Actinomycetota > Actinomycetes > Geodermatophilales > Geodermatophilaceae > Trujillonella > Trujillonella humicola. Next base: position 26,449 of record NZ_JBJNRJ010000040.1, read on the forward strand.
GCCGCAGCGTCGGGTCGGTGGTGAAGGGCCCGAGCAGCCGCTCCAGCTTCCCGATCCGGTAGCGCATCGTGTTGTAGTGGAAGTGCAGGCGGCGGGCCGACTCGGCCACGTTGAGGTTGGTCTCCAGCAGCACCCGCAGGGTCTCCCGCAGGTCGGCGGAGTCCGGGTCGGTCGCGTCGGCGAGCGCGCCGAGCACCTCGTCGACGTAGGACCGCAGCTCGGTGCTGTCGGGGATCAGCGACAGCAGCCGGAAGACCCCGAGCTGGTCGAAGTGGGTGACCGTCGCCGGCCCGTGGATCTCCTGCCCGACGCTCAGCGCCCGCTGGGCCTGCTGGTGGGCCTCACCCAGGGCCGACAGGGACCCGGCCGGTCGGCCGATGCCGGTGGCCAGCACCCGGCCCACCCGCCGCACCCGGGCGTTGACGCGGGAGGTGACCGCGGCGACCAGCGCGCTGATCTCCTCCGGGCTGCGCCCGTCCAGCGGCAGCACGGTGACGATCTCGGTCGACAGGCCGGCCACGGCGGCGCCGGCCACCTCCCCCTCCAGCGCCGACCGCCAGCCGTCGGCCAGCCGGTCGAGGACGTCGAGGGCGCGGGTGGGATCCGCGGTCGGGTCGGCGGCGGTCTCGGTCGCCGTCACCAGGACGACGACGGGCCCGTCCAGCCGCCAGCCGAACGAGCGCGTCTGGGCCAGGACCCGTTCGGTGTGCCGCAGCGAGCCCGCCACGAGCCGGCGGACCAGGTCGCCCTGGAAGCGCAGCTCGACCGAGTGCACCGCCTGCTGCCGGATGACCGACAGCGCGGCGACCACGGCGGCCCGCTCCAGCACCCCGCCGGCGCCCCACAGCAGCGGGCCGGTGCGGTGCACGGCGACGAGCCAGCCCTGCCGCTGCTCGCCGGCCACGATCGGCGCGACGGCGTACTCGCCCACCCCGCCGGGCAGCTGGTGGTGACCGGGGACGAGCAGGATGCCGTCGGCCGGGGAGAGGTCGGCGTCGGCGAGGACCTCGGCGGGGGTGACCACGGCCTGCACCGCCCGCTGCCCGGAGATGCGCCGCGCGGGCGCCATCTCGGCCATGAGGTCGTCGGCGGCGGCGTCGAGCAACCACAGCCAGTCGCTGATCTCGGTGACGTCGTCCACCGGCCCGGCGCTGGTGACGATCTCGCGGTCGGGGCCCAGGCCCAGGACGGCGGCGCCCTCCAGGTAGGTGGCCAGCTGGTCGGTCACCTCGGCCAGCCCGCCCCCGCTGAGCGCGACGTCGATGAACTGGTCGTGCATGCGCAGCGAGAGGGCCAGCGCCTCGCCCTGCTTGGCGACGACGGCCCCGAGCACCTCGGAGACGACCTCGTCCATCCGCACGTCGGCGGGTACCGCCAGCACCGGGAAGTCGCGCCGGTCGGCCTCGGCGAGCACCTCCGGGGGGACCGGTGCCGGCCCCTCGGTGCGCCGGAACGCCAGCCCGGCGGTGCCCATGGAGACCAGGCGCTCCACCAGTGCCCGGCAGTTGGCCGCGTCGGCCGGGGGCAGCCGGGCACCGAGCACGACGAGGACGTCGGGGCCGGCGACCGACAGCGGATCGGCGGGGTCGTCGACGACCATGTGCCGCACCAGGCGCTGGTTCCCCCCGGCCCCGGCGACGACCTGGGAGCCGGCCAGACCGGGCAGCCCGAGCGCCTCCTCCAGGGTGAGCCCGGACCGCTCCTGCCAGCTGGCCTGCTGGAGCCGGACCTCGGTCACCGGACCCCCTGCAGGGTGGCCGATGGGGCCGTGTTTGAGTGACCGTCGTCGCGGGTAGCACCGACGGCTTCCCTGACGCACCGGAATCGTGTCGTCACCCGGTGTACCTCTCCCCTGTGCGTCATGACAGTCCGTCACGGTTTCCTCATGGAGCGTTCGTGGTGTCGCTCCAGAGGTGTGGTCATTCTGGCAGGAGTCCCCGTCCCGCCGGGGTCATTCTTGGCGACATCCGCCATATTTCGGCCCGCGACGCGCCGAATAGGTTCGAAGCCCGGAACCACCCCGCTCGCTGGATGGTAGGTGGACACCGCTCCCCCGGTGCCCCGGCCCCCTTCGAGCGGGACGGCGCCGGGCGGGAGCGCCGGTCAGGGGGAGCTCCCGCCGCTCCAACGGGGAAGGGCCTCCGATGCGCACCGTCGACGACACCACACCGGCCGCCACCAGTCGCGGGCGGGCTGCCCGGGCCGGCGTGCCGACCATCCCGCTGCCCCGCGAGTCCGCGCAGGCGACCGCGCGCACCGCCGCCGTCTCCCGGGCCGCCAGCGCGGTGCCGGCCTCGGCCAGCACGGGCGTGGCCGAGCTGCTGCGCGGGCCGGTGCGGCCCGCACGGGTGCTCGCCAGCATGCCGGCCGCCGTCTACCTCCAGGTGTCCACCGACCGCGGCACCGACGTCGTCGGTGTGCTCACCAGCGACGCCGCCCGGTTGCCGCTGGCCTGCGTCCTGTTCCGGCCGAGCAACGGCCGGCCGCTCGTCGCCCTGCCCGCCGGCGCGCCGGCGGAGGTCGGTGGCGGCCGCGTCGTCGTCGGCGACCTCGCGGTGAGCGCCGCCGCGTGGTGGGACCCGCGGCCGAAGCTGCCCAGCCCGCGGCCGGCCCTGCTCCCCGAGGGCGTCCGCCAGCTCCGCACCGCCCTGTACGGCGACGAGCCGCACAGCGCCTTCAACCTGCCCGGACTGCCCGGCGGTCCCGGCGGCCCGCTCGCCGCGCTGCGCGGCGCCGTCCGCCGCGCCGACCTGGACGCCGCGCTGCGCACCGCCACCCGGCTGATCGGACTGGGCCCCGGCCTCACCCCGGCCGGGGACGACGTCATGGCCGGCACCATGGCGGGTCTGGTCCTCCTCGGGCACCCCGCGGCCGACCGCTTCGCCGCCGGCGTCCACGCACTCGCCGCGGGCCGCACCACCGAGCTGTCCCGGGCCCTGCTGCGGCACGCCGCGGCCGGGCGGGTCAGCGGCGAGTACGCCGCCGTCCTGCAGGGACTGGTCGGCGAGCGCCCGCTCGGGCCGGCCATCGCCGGGCTGATGGCGACCGGCTCCACGAGCGGCCGGGCCATGGCGCTGGGCCTGTCCACCGCGATCGACCTGGTCGACCGCACCACGCGCCCCCGCTGACCGCTCCCGCCGCGAGCCCCCGTCCTCCCGGACGGGGGCTCGCGGCGCATCCGGGTGGGCCGCACGGGCCGAGCCCATCGCGTCCGCGGACCCGCGCACCGTTGCCCCCGCACCGGCCGTCCGGAACCCTGTGGTGGCCGGCCCGGGGGCAACGGTCCGCGTGACCAGCAGGGGCGAGACGCCGGGGAGTCGCCGTGCCCTCCCGAGGACCGCTCAGATGCGGCAGGCGTGGATGCTCGTGACGAGGATGGCGCGGGCGCCGAGCTCCCACAGCTCGTCCATGAGCCGGTTGGTCTCGGTCTGGCGGACCATCGCGCGCACCGCCGACCAGCCCTCGGTCTGCAGCGGGCTGACCGTCGGCCCCTCGAGCCCCGGCGTGATCGCGGTGGCCCGGTCGAGCAGGTGGTTGGGGCAGTCGTAGTCCAGCAGCACGTACTGCCGGGCCACCAGGACCCCGCGCAGCCGGCGGCGCAGCTGCTCGATGGCCGGGCTCTCCTCGGCTCCACCGCGGCGCACCAGCACGGCCTCGCTGGCCAGCACCGGCTCGCCGATGATGTGCAGCCCTGCGGCCCGCAGCGTCGTCCCGGTCTCCACCACGTCGCACACGGCGTCGGCCACGCCGAGCCGGCAGGCGGTCTCCACCGCGCCGTCGAGCTTGACCACACCCGCGTCGATGCCGTTCTCGTCCAGGTACCGGCGCAGCAGCACGGGATAGGCGGTGGCGATCCGCCGGCCGGCGAGCTGCTCGGGCTTCTCGATGCCGGACTCCACCGGGCTGGCGAATCGGAACGACGAGCGGCCGAAACCCAGCGGCATGATCTCCACCGCGGAGGAGCCGTTCCCCTCGGCCGGCGCGGTCTCCAGCAGCATGTCCCGGCCGGTGATGCCGACGTCGAGGGTGCCGGCGGCCACGTAGACGGCGATGTCCCGCGGTCGCAGGTAGAAGAACTCGGTGTCGCTGTCGGGGTCGTAGACGGCGAGGTCCTTGGTGCTGCGCCGCTGCCGGTAGCCGCTCTCGGCGAGCATCTCGGCGGCGGGTTCGCTCAGGGCTCCCTTGTTCGGGACGGCGACGCGCAGCACTGGAGGTCTCCTCCGACGTGGGATGACGGGGCGGCCCTCGAGCAGGGCCCCGCGGCGCGCGGCGCGTGTCGTGGGGGGCTCGAGGGTCCTTCTTCAGAGGTGAGCGTAGACGTCGTCGAGCGCCAGCCCCCGCGCCAGCATGAGGACCTGCACCCGGTAGAGGAGCTGGCTGATCTCCTCCGCCGTCCGCTCGGGGCTCTCGTGCTCGGCGGCCATCCAGGACTCGGCGGCCTCCTCGACGACCTTCTTGCCGGCGGCGTGCACGCCGTCGCGCACGGCGGCCACCGTTCCGGAGGCGGGGTCGCCGGCGGCGACCTTGCCGGCCAGCTCGGCGAACAGCTCGTCGAAGGTCTTCACGCTCGTCCTCCCGGGGCCGGGTCCGCGGTGGACCCGGTGATCCGCTGCGGCGCACGGAGGGCGCGCAGGGTCAGTGCCGTGGCCAGTGCCGCGACCGCGGCCTCCCAGCCCTTGTCCTCGGCCGAGCCGGGCAGCCCGGCCCGGTCCCTGGCCTGGTCCTCGGTGTCGCAGGTCAGGACGCCGTTGCCGACCGGCCGGCCGGCGTCGAGCGAGACCCGGGTGAGGCCCGCGGTCACCGCGTCGCAGACGTACTCGAAGTGCGGGGTGCCGCCGCGGATCACGACCCCGAGCGCCACCACCGCGTCGTGCCGCTCGGCCAGCGCCTGGGCGACGACCGGGAGCTCGATCGCACCCGGCACCCGGGCGACGGTCGGCGCCGGCACCCCGCAGGCCGCGGCAGCCGCGACCGCCCGCTCCAGCAGCGCGCCGGTGATCTCGGCGTGCCAGGTGGTCGCGGCGATGCCCAGCGACAGCCCGGCGGCGTCGACCGGTTCCGCGGCCGGTGCTCCCTGCCCGCTCACGCGGCGTCCTCGCCGGCGCTCGTCGGCCACGTCCGCGGCCCCGCTGCTTCGGTCATCGGTGGACTCGCGAGCTCGTTCACAACCGCTGCTCCCGCTGGGCGAGGGGGACGACGGTGCCGGGGACGTCGTCGGGGCCGGACTCGGTCTCGGGCTCGAGGATGTCGAGCAGGTGGCCCATCCGGTCGCGCTTGGTGCGCAGGTAGGCCAGGTTCTCGGCGGTGACGTGGCTGGGCAGCGACACCCGGCCCAGGATGCTCAGCCCGTACCCCTCCAGCCCCGCCCGCTTGGCGGGGTTGTTGGTGAGCAGCCGCATGGTGCGGACGCCGAGGTCGACGAGGATCTGCGCGCCGGTGCCGTAGTCGCGGGCGTCGGCGGGCAGGCCGAGGTCGAGGTTGGCGTCGACGGTGTCGGCGCCGGCGTCCTGGAGCTGGTAGGCCTGCAGCTTGTGCAGCAGGCCGATGCCCCGGCCCTCGTGCCCGCGGATGTAGAGGACGACGCCGCGGCCCTCCTCGGCCACCCGGGCCAGCGCGGCCTGCAGCTGCGGGCCGCAGTCGCAGCGCAGGGAGCCGAAGACGTCGCCGGTGAGGCACTCCGAGTGCACGCGTACGAGCACGTCCTGCCCGTCGCCGATGTCGCCGACGACGAAGGCCACGTGCTCGCGCTCGTCGTAGGAGCTGCGGTAGCCGACCGCGGTGAAGGTGCCCGCCGGCAGCGGCACGATCGCCTCGGCGACCCGCTCCACCAGCTTGTCGAAGCGCTTGCGGTGGGCGATCAGGTCGGCGATGGACACCATGACCAGCCCGTGGGTGTCGGCGAAGGCGCGCAGCTCGTCGCTGCGGGCCATCTCGGTGGGGTTGCGCTCGCTGACGACCTCGCACAGCGCGCCCGCCGGGCGCAGGCCGGCCAGCACCGCCAGGTCGACGGCGGCCTCGGTGTGCCCGGGCCGGCGCAGCACCCCGCCGTCGCGGGCGCGCAGCGGCACCACGTGCCCGGGTCGGGTCAGGTCGGTCGGCGAGGTGTCCGCCCCGGCCAGCAGCCGGATGGTGGCGGCACGGTCGGCGGCCGAGATGCCGGTCCCGGTGCCCGCGCGGGCGTCGACGGTGACGGTGTAGGCGGTGCCGTGCCGGTCCTGGTTGACCCGGTACATCGGCGGCAGGTCCAGCCGGTCGGCGTCGGACTCGGTCACCGCCACGCACACGTACCCGGAGGTGTGGCGGACGGTGAACGCCACCAGCTCCGGCGTCGCCAGCTCGGCGGCGAAGATCAGGTCGCCCTCGTTCTCGCGGTCCTCGTCGTCGACCACCACGACGGCCCGGCCGGCCCGGATCGCGGCGATCGCGTCCTCGACGCGGTCCAGCCGCACCCGCTGCCCGCTCATCGGCGCGCCTCCAGCAGGCGCTCCACGTACTTGGCGACCACGTCGACCTCCAGGTTCACGGGGCTTCCCGGCGCGCGGGTGCCCAGCGTCGTCTCGCGCAGGGTGGTGGGGATGAGGCTCACCTCGAACCACGGCTCGGGGTCGTGCACGGCGCTCACGGCGCTGACGGTCAGCGACACGCCGTCCACGGCCACCGACCCCTTCTCGACCACGTACGGCGCCAGGGCCGGCGGCAGCGCGATGCGGACGACCTCCCAGTGCTCCCCGGGGGTGCGGGCCAGCACGGCGCCGACGCCGTCGACGTGGCCCTGCACGAGGTGCCCGCCCAACCGGGTCTGCGGGGTCACGGCCCGCTCCAGGTTGACCGGGTCACCGGCGGCGAGGGCGCCCAGGCTGCTGCGGCGCAGCGTCTCCGCCATGACGTCGGTGGTCCAGAGCCCGGCGCCGTCCCCCGCGCCGGCCGGCTCGACGCCGGTGACCGTGAGGCAGACGCCGTTGACGGCGATCGAGTCCCCGAGGGAGACCCCGCCGAGCACGGTGCGCGCGCGGATGGCGAGGACGGCGGAGTCCGCCTGCTCGTCGCGCCGGACGAGGCTGCCGATCTCCTCGACGATGCCGGTGAACACGGTCAGCTCCTCCCGTCCGGCCGCAGCCGGATCTCGACGTCCTGGCCCCGCCGCGCGACGTCGGTGACCGTCAGGGGCAGCGCTGCGGAGATCGCGCTGATTCCCAGGTCGCCCACCAGGGCGGCTCCCGCGCCGAGCAGCTTGGGTGCGATGTGCACCACCGCCTCGTCGACGAGGCCCTCGCGCAGGAACGCCGCGGCCAGCGTCGGCCCGCCCTCGAGCAGGAGCCGGCGCACGTCGCGGTCGTAGAGCTCGGCGAGCAGGTCCCTCGCCGTGGACGCGGAGCTGACCAGGGTGGGCGCCGCGCCGTCGAGGACGCGCGCGGTTCCCGGCAGGCGCCCCCGCCGGTCGACCACGACCCGCAGCGGCTGCCGCGGGGCGTCGCTCCCGTCGGGACGGCGCACGGTGAGCTGCGGGTCGTCGGTGACCGCCGTCCCCGAGCCGACGACGACCGCGTCACAGGTGGCCCGCAGCCGGTGCACCGCCTCGCGGGCCTCGGGGCCGGTGACCCAGCGGCTGCTGCCGTCGGCGGCGGCGACCCGCCCGTCGAGGGTCGCGGCCGCCTTCCACACCACGTGCGGCCGATGCTCGCGCACGGAGGTCAGCCACGAGGCGAGCGCCCCCGCCTCGGCCGCCGCCCGCTCGAGGCCCACCTCGACGGCGACCCCGGCGGCGCGCAGCCGCTGCGCGCCGCCCGCGGCCAGCTCGGTCGGCTCGGGGACGGCGATCACGACGCGGGCGACACCGGCCGCGAGCAGCGCGTCGACGCACGGACCCGTGCGCCCGGTGTGCGCGCAGGGCTCCAGGGTGACGACGGCCGTCCCGCCGCGCGCCCGCTCCCCTGCCTCGGCGAGCGCGGCGACCTCGGCGTGCGGACCGCCCGGCGGCGCGGTGGCTCCCTCCCCCACCGGAGTCCCGTCGACGGCCAGCACCACGGCGCCGACCGGCGGGTTCGGGCTGGTCCTGCCGAGCACCGACTCGCCCAGGGCCAGGGCTCGCGCCATCGCCATGCGCTCGCCCCACGGGCCGCTCGCAGCGGTCGGGGCGCTCACCCCGGGAACGCCGCGGCGGCCTGCGCCCGCAGCGCGGCGATCGCCCGTGCCGGGTCGTCGGCGCCGTAGACGGCCGAACCCGCGACGAAGACGTCGGCCCCGGCACCGGCGGCCTGCTCGATGGTGTCGGCGTTGATGCCGCCGTCGACCTCCACGAGCAGCTGCAGGTGGCCGGTGTCGACCAGGTCCCGGGCGCGGCGGACCTTGGGCAGGACCTCGGCGATGAACTCCTGGCCGCCGAAGCCCGGCTCGACCGTCATGACCAGCAGCGTGTCGAAGTCCCGGAGGACCTCGACGTAGTCGTCCAGCGGCGTGCCCGGCTTGATCGCCAGGCCGGCCAGGGCGCCGGCGGCGCGCAGGTCGCGGGCGAGGCCGCGGGGGTCGCCGGTGCAGGCCTCGGCGTGGACGGTGACGTTGCGCGCGCCGAGCTCGGCGTAGCCGGGCGCCCAGCGCTCCGGTGCCTCGATCATCAGGTGGCAGTCCAGCGGGACCGGGCTCACCCGCTGGATGGCCTCGACCACGGGCCGACCCAGGGTCAGGTTGGGCACGAAGTGGGCGTCCATGACGTCGACGTGCAGCCAGTCGGCGTCGGCCACGCGCTGCGCCTCCTCCGCGAGGCGGGCGAAGTCGGCCGAGAGCAGGCTGGGGGCGATCATCGGCGTCCGGGGCACGGGTGCCGAGTCTAGGCGGGGCGGGTGGGTCCCTTTCCGGGCGATGCCCGGGGCGCCGGCCGCGACGGTTCCCCCGACGCGCGGGGACGGGATCGAGCCGCCGCAGGGATGCCCAGCGCCGGTTCCCGGGCGACGTGCGCATCGCGGCGTCCCCGCGCCGGCCGGTCGCTGAGCAGCGAGGATGCCGGGGTGGCAGTCGTGGAGGCGGAGGTCGTGGTGCCGGTGGCGCCGGCGGTCGCCTTCGCGGTGTCCCAGACCACCGGGGAGGCCCGGTACCGGTGGGACCCCTTCGTCCGGGAACAGCACTTCCTCGACGGCGCGTCGGTGCCGGGCAAGGGGGTGCGGACGGCGACCCGCTCGCGCCACGGTCTCGGCATGGTCAGCGAGTACGTGAGCTTCGCGCCGCCCTCCCACGTCGGGATGCGGATGGTGCAGGGCCCCTGGTTCTTATCCGTGTTCGCCGGCAGCTGGCGCTTCACCCCGGTTCCGGGCGGGGGCACCCGCGCGGTGTGGCGCTACGCGTTCCGCTGCCGCCCGTCGTGGCTCGCACCGGTGGCCGAGCGCATCGGCACGGCCGTGCTGGGCCGGGACATCCGCCGCCGCATCGCCGGGTTCGCCCGCGGGTGCGCCGATCCCGAGGTCCTGGCGGCCGCCGGGTCGGCGTGACCCTGACGGCGTCCGGTTCCCTACGGTGAGCTCCTGGCCGGAGCGCCTGCGCGGGCAGGTCTCGTGCTCGCCGTGGTGGGTGGCGGAGCTGGTGGCGTTTCCCGGGATCGCCGTCGTCGGCGCCACCGCGGCGCTGTCCCGGTGGCTGGTCCGGTCCATCGCCGGTGCCCGCCGGTGGCTGGACAGCCCCCCGTCCCCGCCGACGGCGTCGGCGGGTGCTGAGGCGCCGTCGCCAGACGCGGCCGGGCAGGGTGATCCGCTCAGAGCCGGGGTCGACGCTCTCGCGCGCCTCGATCTGCCGCTCGTGGTGGGCGAGGACGGTGCGGTCCTGGTCATCGGTCAGGGACACCGGCGGTCAGCCCCACGCCGCGCCGCAGTCGCCTCCCAGGCCGCCGTGCCGGCCGTGCGTGCTGGTCGTCGGTGGGCCCGGAGCGGCACCGACGGGGTGGACGTCGTCATCGGGTGACCAGGCACCGCGGCACGGAAGCTGCGAGCCGGCGCGAGGGGCGTCGTCCCGGTCCTGGACGGCAGGTCCGGCGGCGATGCGCAACGGACGAGCCGGAGCTGTGGACAATCCTCTGACCTGGGGATTCTCCCCGCGGATCCGGGCCCGGGGTCGATAGAATCCGTACATGTGTTCGAGTAGCGGGTCGGGAGTGGACGAGGCCGGGCTGCACGCGCTGCCCGACGGTGAGCTGCTGGCCGAGGTCGCCGCCGCGGTCGCCGCGCAGAACCGGGCAGCCGCCCGGCTGGCCACGGTGGTGCGGGTCGCCGACGCCCGGACCGCCTGCGAGCACGACGGGCTGAAGACGATGCAGGCCTGGCTGCGCACCCACGCCGGGCTCAAGGGCGCCACCGCCGCCGGGCTGGTGCACCGCGGGCGGGCGCTGGCCCTGCTGCCGGCCACCGCCGCGGCGTTCGCCGCGGCGCGATCGGCGTCGAGCACGTCACCGAGATCGCCACGATCGCCGCGCCCCGGTCGGTGGCGATGGCCGCCGCGCAGGACGTCGACCTGGCCGAGGTCGACGCGGCACTGGCCACCATCGCGGCCGGGCGGACCTTCCAGACGCTGACCGAGGCGGTCAGCGACTACCTGGCCCGCCTGGACCCCGACGGGCCCGAACCCGAACCCGAGCAGCAGCGGTCGCTGCGGTTGCTCACCCATCCCGACCGCACCGTCACCGTCATCGCCCACCTCGATCCCGTCGGCGGGGAGAAGGTCAAGGCAGTCATCGAACCGATGGCCGCCCGATCGAGGACGGCCGGCGACGTCCGACGGCCCGACCAAGCACGCGCCGACGCGTTGGTGCAGTGGGCCGACACCACCCTCGCCGCCGGGGACGTGCCGATCCAGCGCACCCGCCGACCCGGCATCGCCGCCGTGCTCCCCCTGGCCGACCTGACCGACCCCGCCACCGGCAAGACCGCCGCGCGCACGGGATACGGCGCCACCATCTCCGCCGCCCGCGCCCGCTGGCTGGCCTGCGACACCACCGTCGCCCGCATCGTCATGGGCCCGAACGGAGAACCGCTGGACCGCGGCCGCCAGATGCGCATCGTGCCCGCCGCGCTCCGCCAGGCGCTGGACCTGCGCGACGGCGGCTGCGTGTTCGCCGGCTGCGACGCCCCCACCTGGTGGTGCGAGGCCCACCACCTCATCCACTGGGCCTTCGGCGGGCAGACCGCCCTGGACAACCTCGGCCTGCTCTGCGAACGCCACCACGGCAAGGTCCACCACGGCTACACCATCGACCGCGACGCCGACGGCGTCTGGCACACCCACCGGCCCGACGGCACCGAGATCATCCTCGACCGCGACCACCTGCTCCACGGCGAGCACCCGCCGGACGCCCACCGCGACCGCGACCCTGCCGCCGGCCTCGACGCCGCACGAGATCGCGACGAGCTCCTTGTCCCCGGCTGACCGCAGCCCCGTCCGGCTCGGCCGCCCGCGCACCCGCGCGGGCGGCCACCGGCACGTGCGCGGGCAGAGCTCAGCCGATGCCTATGGACATGACCGGACGGGCCTCCGGGCGCAGCCAGCGCAGCAGTGCCTGCAGGTTGCCGGGGTCGAGCGCGACGCAGCCGCCGGTCGCGAACTGGTTGGCGACGTGCAGGAAGAACGCCGACCCGGCACCGGGCACCGCCGCGGGGCGGTTGTAGTCGATGACGACCGCGTTGTCGTAGACCACGCCCATCGCCCACAGGTTCTCCGAGGCCCGCTCGTCGAACGGGCAGCTGCCAGGAGCGCACCGGACGTGCTCGTTGTACCGCGGGCTGCGCACGTCACCCACCCACCAGTCGTGGCCGTCCACGCGGCGGTACGGCAGCGCCGAACCCGGGTCCGGCAGCCGGCCGAAGGCCTCCGTCAGCGCGAACGTGCCGGCCGGAGTGCGGGCCAGGCCCTCCCGGGCCACCCCGATGCCGGCCGAGCCGACCCGCGCCGCCGTCGGACCCAGGACCGCCCGCCACCCGTTCGCGGTGCGCTCCCACGCAGTCAGCACGCCCCACGTCGACCCCGGCGCAGCGGTGACCGTGATCGCCTGCGTGCCCGGCGGTGACACGCCCAGCGGCAGTGGTCCGCCGCCGACCTGGGTCGCCCCGCGCAGGTACGTGCCCCCGGACGGCGTCCACCCGATCGACCCGAACTGGAAGTCCTGCGCGCGCCCCCCGCTGACGGCGTACTCGCCCGACGTCGGGAAGCCCAGGGCGCTGGTCTCCCAGCCCATCTGCGCCCACCGGTCCCGGATCGCGCCGAACACCGCGTGCGCCCCGGTCGCCGGCGACCAGTAGATCGAGCCGTGCTGGAAGTGGTTGTACCGCCCCCGCCCGTCCGGCGTGGACAGCTCGCTGGTGGTCGGGAAGCGCAGGACCGACGTCTCCCAGCCCATCTGCGCCCAGCGTTCGCGGATGGCCCCGTACACCGCGTGCGCCCCGGTCGCCGGCGTCCAGTAGACGAGTCCGCCCTGGAAGTGGCTGTACCGCCCGCGGCCGTCCGGCGTCGAGGTCTCGCTCGCCAGCGGGTACCCCAGGACGGACCGCTCCCAGCCCATCTGCGCCCAGCGGTCCCGGATGGCGCCGAGGACGCTGTGCGCCCCGGTCCCGGGCGACCAGTAGATGGACCCGTGCTGGAAGTGGTTGTAGCGGCCGTACCGGTCCGGGGTCGGCAGCTCGTCGGTCACCGGGTAGCCGTGGACCCCCGCGGGGCCGCCGGTCGCCTGGTAGCGCTGCAGGATCGCCCCGATGACGTGGTGGGTCCCCGTCGACGGCGAGCGGAAGACGTCGGCCTGGGCCGGCACCGCCCCCAGCGGCGCCAGCAGCCCGATGCAGCACCCGAGGACGACGACCAGCCGCCACCCCGCTCCCGACCTGCTCCTGCGCACGCGCACGCTCCCTCCGCCGACCACGTCCGGGGCACGCTAACCGGAACGGGACGGTCCGGGAGAGCCGGAGGAGGGGGGTGTGACGCGCGGGGCGCAGCGGTCAGCGGGTGCGGCGCAGCAGCGCCAGGAACATCGCGTCGGTGCCGTGCCGGTGCGGCCACAGCTGGCCGTACCGCCCGCGCTCGATCCCGGGGACCTCCGGGAGGAGCGGCGCGACCGGCAGGACCTCGACGTCCTCGCGTGCCGCGGCCGCCGTCACGACGTCCTCGGTCTCGGCGGCGTGCGGCGAGCAGGTCACGTAGGCCACCACTCCCCCGGGCCGCACCGAGGCCAGCGCACCGGCCAGGAGCTCACCCTGCAGCTCCGCCAGCGGGGCGACGTCCTCCGGGGTCCGGCGCCAGCGCACCTCCGGCCGGCGGCGCAGCGCCCCCAGCCCGGTGCAGGGCGCGTCGAGGAGCACCCGGTCGAACGAGCCGGCCGTCCACGGCGGCTCACGGCCGTCGGCCACCAGCACCTCGACGCCGTCCTCCCCGCGCAGCGCCTGGCGCACCAGTTCCGCCCGGTGCGGGGCCCGGTCGGCAGCGGTCAGCCGCACCCCGTCCGGGCGGACGGCGGCCAGCAGCCCGGACTTCCCGCCGGGGCCGGCGCACATGTCCAGCCACGCGGCGTCGGGCCCCTCGAGCGGCGCCCGCGCCAGCAGCAGCGCGGCGAGCTGGCTGCCCTCGTCCTGCACCGCCGCGGCGCCGGATCGCACCGAGGGCAGCCGGCCGGGATCCCCGCCACCGAGCCGGACGGCGTACGGCGACCAGGGGCCGGGCTCGCCCCCGGACTCCGCGGCCAGGTCCTCGCGCGGCAGCCGCCGGGCGACCAGGTGCACCTCGGGCGCGGCGTCGTCGGCCAGCAGCGCCGCCTCGAGCTCGCCGTCGCCCCCGAGCGCGTCGCGCCAGGCCTCGACGATCCACCGGGGGTGGTCGCTGGCCAGCGCCAGCCGCTCGTCACCCTCGGCACCCAACCGCTCCAGCCACGCGGCGCGGTCCCCTCCGGCGGCGACCTTGCGCAGCACGGCGTTGACCAGGCCGGCGGCGCCCGCACCGACGATGGCACGGGTGAGTGCCACCGTCGTGTCGACCGCCGCGTGCGCCGGCACCCGCAGGTCCAGCACCTGGTAGGCACCCAGCCGCAGCAGGTCGAGCACCCGCGGGTCGAGCTCGGCCAGCGGCCGGTCCACGAGCGTCGCCAGGACGGCGTCGAGCGTGCCCTGCGCCCGCAGCGCCCCGTAGGCCAGCTGGGTGGCGAAGCCGGCGTCGCGCGGCTCCAGCTCCCGCTCGCGCAGCAGCTGCGGCAGCAGCAGGTTGGCGTAGGCCTCGCGTGAGGAGACGGCGTCCAGGACGTCGTAGGCGGTCAGCCGGGCGCCGTCGAGCTGCGGACGCGGCCGCCGGGCCGGGCGGCTCCCCGGCCGGCCCCGTGCCGGGCCCCGGCCGCCGCGCCGCGGCGGACCGCTCATGCTCCGACCCGCTCGCCGGCCGCCGGCCGCGCCCCGCGCGCCCAGTCCGGTGCCGGCAGCATCCGCTTGCCGGCCGGCTGCACCTCGCCGAGCCGGACGGCGCCCCGCCCGGTGCCCACCAGGACGCCGGTCGGCCCGACCGACACCTCCCCGGGCTGGAGCCCCAGCGACGTCGGCAGCGGCTCGACCGGTCCCAGGCGCAGGCGGTCCCCGCGCCACGTCGTCCAGGCACCCGGCGCGGGGGTCACCCCGCGCACCCGCCGGTCGACCACGTGGGCGGGCAGGGACCAGTCGACCTGCGCGTCGGCGACCTCGATCCGCGGCGCCAGGCTGATCCCCTCGGCCGGCTGGGGCTGCGGCTCGAGCGCGCCGGCGGCGATCCCGTCGAGGGTGGCCAGCAGCAGCTGAGCACCGCTGACGGCGAGCCGCCCGAGCAGGTCGCCGGCGGTGTCCCGGGGGCCGATCGCCTCGGTGACCGTGCCGAAGACCGGGCCCGTGTCGAGGCCTGCCTCGAGCCGGAAGGTGGAGGCGCCGGTGATCTCGTCGCCGGCCATGACCGCGTGCTGCACCGGGGCCGCCCCACGCCACGCCGGCAGCAGCGAGAAGTGCAGGTTGACCCAGCCGTGCGGAGGCAGGTCCAGCGCTGCCTGCGGCACCAGGGCGCCGTAGGCGACCACGGGCGCGCAGTCGACCGCGAGCCCGGCCAGCTGCGCCAGGAACTCCGGGTCGCGAGGCGAGCGGGGCTGCAGCACCGGCACACCCGCGGCGTCGGCCCGCTCGGCGACCGGGGAGCGGCTCAGCGAGCGGCCTCGGCCGGAACGGGAGTCGGGCCGGGTGAGGACGGCGACCACCTCGTGCTCCGAGCCGAGCAGGAGGTCCAGCGAGGGGACGGCGGGCGCCGGGGTGCCCGCGAACAGGAGCCTCAGTGGGGGCTCACCTCCACCCGCGGCAGGTAGGCGCCCCAGCCGGTCCACTCGGCCTGGGCCAGGGCGGCCAGGGCGGCCTCACGGGCATCCGGGTCCAACCGGTCGACGAACAGCACGCCGTCCAGGTGGTCGACCTCGTGCTGCACCGCGCGGGCCAGCAGGTGCGAGCCCTCGATGCGCACCGGGTCGCCGTGCATGTTCCACCCGGTGGCCGCCACGTGCAGGTGCCGGCGGCAGTCGTAGGCGTAGCCGGGCAGCGACAGGCAGCCCTCGGGGCCCTCCTGCTCCTCCTCGCCGACCAGGGTGACGTCGGGGTTGACCAGGTGGCCGAGCTCGCCGTCGACCCGCCAGGTGAAGACCCGCAGGCCGACACCGATCTGCGGCGCGGCCAGACCGGCGCCGCCGGCGGCCTGCATCGTGTCGGTCAGGTCGGCCACCAGCTGCCGCAGCTCGGCGTCGAAGTCCACGACCGGCGCGGCCGGGGTGCGCAGCACCGGGTCGCCGTAGAGCCGGATGGGGGTCACGCTCACCGGACGATCGTAGGCGGCGGCCCGCGCGGGCCCTCTACGGTCACGCTCGTGACCGCTCTGCGCCTCCACCGCGTCCGGGCCCTCACCAGCAGCCTGGTCGAGGGCGTCGCCGTCGGTGCCGTCCTGGCCGGCCGGGAGCACCCGCCCTGGTCCCGCAGGCGGGTGCTCACCGCGGCGGCTGCCGGGCTGGCCGTCGTCGGCGACCAGCTCAGCGCCGAGCTGCCCCGCGCCCTGCGGGACAGCTGGGCCACCGGCGAACCCGGGCCTCCGCCACCGCACGAACGCCTGGCACGGGTGCACGGCGGCATCCGGGCACTGGGCCTCGGCCTGCTCGTCCAGGTGCTGGACCGGCCCGTGCGGGACCGGCTCGCGCTGTCCGGCGTCCGGCGTCCGCACCGCTGGTGGGGCGCAGCCGTCGCGCTCGCGCACACGGCGGTCCTGGTGCCGGTCCACTGGCGCCTGGCCGCCGACCGGTACGCGGCCGAGCTGGCGCGGGACGCGGCCGTCGAGGCGGAGCTGCAGCGGATCGTCGCCGGAGCCTGACCGCGGGCACGCCGCGGTGGCGCGCTCGGTCGGCCGCGGCCGCCACGGCCGCGGCCACGTGCAGCTGCGTCGTCGGGAACAGCGGCAGGTCGACGTCACCGGGACCCAGCAGCAGCTCCAGCTCGGTGCAGCCCAGGACGACGCCGGCGGCGCCGTCGGCCGCCAGCCGTGCGACGACGCCGCGCACCGCCTCGCGGGACTCCTCGCGGACCACCCCAGGCACAGCTCCTCGTAGATCACCCGGTGCACCAGCGCGCGGTCCTCCGCCGCCGGGACGACGACCTCGAGCCCGTGCCCGGCCAGCCGCTCGCGCAGGAACGGCCGCTCCATGGTGAACGCCGTCCCGAGCAGCCCCACCCGGGTGAGGCCTGCGGCGCGGACGGCGTCGGCGGTGACGTCGCCGATGTGCAGCAGCGGCACGTCCAGCACCGCGGGGCCTACCGCGCGCTGCTCTCCCGGCTCATCCCGCCGAGCAGGCCGATCGTCCGCACCGGGGCATCACACCAGCTCGGTCGGGTCCAGCTGCACCCGGACGTGCTCGGCGACCTTCTTCGCGCTGCGCACCCCCTGCACCTCGGCGAGCGCCTGCGCCAGGGCCGCGCCCTCGGCCCGGGACGTGCGCACCAGGTACCGCTCGCGCTCCCCCTCCTGGCCGGGCCGGGGCTGCTCGGGCACCGGGCCCAGCAGGTCGGCGTCGGCGGGCAGCCGGAGCGCGGCCAGGAAGTCCGCC
Source organism: Trujillonella humicola (assembly GCF_046233715.1). NCBI lineage: Bacteria > Bacillati > Actinomycetota > Actinomycetes > Geodermatophilales > Geodermatophilaceae > Trujillonella > Trujillonella humicola. Next base: position 43,544 of record NZ_JBJNRJ010000040.1, read on the forward strand.
AGCGCCTCCGGGGAACCCGACAGCGAGGCCATCCGGGTCGCCGGGGGGAAGCCCAGCTCCCGCCGGTCGGCCAGCTCCCGCTCGGCCAGCCAGCCCGGGTCCCAGCGGACCAGCGCCTGGACGACGGGGTGCGCCGCGTCGGCCGCGACGACCACCTGCCCCCCGGCGGACGCGGGCCGGACGAGGGTGGCTGCGTTCATCCACCGGCGCAGCGTCTCCTCGCCTGCGCGCAGGTCGGCCCGGCCCAGCAGGGCCCATGAGTCGAGCAGCAGCGCCGCACCGTAGCCCCCCTCGGCCACCGGTTCCGCACCCGGCGTGGCGACGACGAGCGCCGGCCCGTCCGGCACGACCGGCAGGACCCCGGACGAGCGGCCCGACACCCGCACCGCGGCCCCGGGGAACGCCCGCCCCAGCTCCTCCGCGGTCCGCGAGGCGCCGACCACCGAGGCGCGCAGCTTCGTGCTGGAGCAGTGCGGGCAGTCGAAGGCCGCCGCCGGACGGGCGCACCAGCGGCAGGCGGGCACCCGAGAGCCACCCGGGCCCGGGGTGGACGCGATGCCCAGCGGCCCGGAGCAGGCCGGACAGCGGGCCGGCGCCCGGCAGCGGTCGCAGGACAGCCCCGGGGCGTAGCCGGCCCGGGGCACCTGCACGAGCACCGGCGCCCCGGCGGCGAGAGCCTCCCGGGCGACCCGGTGGGCGAGGCTGGGCAGCCGGGCGGTGCGCGCGGCCGGGTCGCGGGCCAGCTCGGCATCGGCGCCGAGCGCCTGCACGCGGGGGGCGGCCGCACGCAGGGCCGAGCGATCGGCGGCGAGCTCGTGTGCCCAGCCGCTCTCCACCAGCAGCGCGGCCTCCGCGGTCCGGGCGGTGCCGGCCACCACCGCGGCGCAGCCGGCCAGGTGCGCGCGGTGCACCAGGACGTCGCGGGCGTGCGCGTACGGCCCGCGGGGCTCGGCGTGCAGGTCGTCGCCGTCGTCCCAGATCGCCACGAGACCGAGGTCGGCGACCGGCGCGTAGACCGCGGCCCGCGTGCCGAGCACCACCCGCGCGCTGCCACGGACGGCGTCCAGGAACCGCCGGTAGCGGGCGTCGGGTGCGGCGTCGGCACGCAGGACGACGACGGAGCCCTTCGGCAGCCGCGCGGCCGCTGCGGCCGCCAGCCGGTCCAGGTCGCGTCCGTCGGGGACCACGACCAGCGCGCCGCGGTCGCCGGACAGCGCGGCCTGGCACAGCTCGGCCAACCGGGCCGGCCAGTCCTCTCCCGGCAGCGCCGTCCAGACCGCGCGCGCCGGGCGACCCTCGGCGAGGGCGGCCAGCAGGGCCGGGCCGGCCGGGTAGCGGGCGAAGCCCGCCGGGTCGGGCGGCGACGGGGGCGGCGGGCGCTCCGCGGCCGGGCGCTTCTCGGCGGCCGCGCGGCGCGGCGGGATCGCCAGCCGCAGGACGTCGGAGAGGGTGCCGCCCCAGCGGTCGGCCACGGCCCGGGCCAGCGCCGCGACCTGCGGGGTGAGCACCGGCTCCGGTGACACCAGCCTGGCCAGCGGTGCCAGCGTGCCCTGGTGCTCGGTGGTGGACGCCAGCTCGAGGACGAACCCGTCGACGAGCTGGCCGGCGAAGCGCACCCGCACCCGGCACCCCGGCCGCACGTCGTCGACCAGCTCGGGTGGCACCGCGTAGTCGAAGGGCCGGTCCAGGTGGGCCAGCGGCACGTCGACGACCACCCGGGCCACCAGGGGGTGCGCGGGGAGGCCGGGAGTCGTCGTCATCGCTCCGGCGACGCTACCGACGGGCTACGACAGCGGCGCAGCCACCGGGGCGCCGGTGACCCGCTCCCCGGAGGGGAACGGGCCACCGTGGCCGACGGCCCTTGTAGCGGGGTCCTGCCTCAGATGCCGCAGGCGGCGCGCAGCGCGTCGACGCGGTCGGTCCGCTCCCAGGGCAGGTCGACGTCGGTGCGGCCGAAGTGGCCGTAGGCGGCGGTCGGCCCGTAGATCGGGCGCAGCAGGTCCAGGTCGCGCACGATGGCGCCCGGGCGCAGGTCGAACACCGAGGTGATGGCCTTCTCCAGGACGTCGTCCGGCGCGGTGCCGGTGCCGTGGGTGTCGACGAACAGGCCGACCGGGTGCGCGGCGCCGATCGCGTAGGCGACCTGCACCTCGCAGCGGCGGGCCAGGCCGGCGGCGACGACGTTCTTGGCCACCCAGCGCATCGCGTAGGCGGCGGAGCGGTCGACCTTCGACGGGTCCTTGCCCGAGAAGGCGCCGCCCCCGTGCCGGGCCATGCCGCCGTAGGTGTCGACGATGATCTTGCGACCGGTCAGGCCGGCATCGCCCATCGGACCGCCGATGACGAACTTGCCGGTCGGGTTGACCAGCAGCCGGTAGTCGCCGGTGGGCAGGCCGAGCGCGGCGAGCTCGGGCTCGACCACGAGCTCCTTGACGTCGGGGGCGAGCAGCTGCTCGATCGAGATGTCCTCGGCGTGCTGGGACGAGACGACGACGGTCTCCACGCCGACCGGCCGGCCGTCCTCGTAGACGACGGTCACCTGGGTCTTGCCGTCGGGGCGCAGGTAGGGCACCGAGCCGTCCTTGCGCACCGTCGACAACCGCCGGGCCAGCCGGTGGGCCAGCGCGATGGGCAGCGGCATGAGCTCGGGCGTCTCGTCGGTGGCGTAGCCGAACATGAGGCCCTGGTCGCCGGCGCCCTGGCGCTCGATCTCGTCGTCGGCGGCGCCGGCGGTCCGGGCCTCGTAGCCGGTGTCGACGCCCTGGGCGATGTCCGGCGACTGCGCGCCGAGGGAGACGGAGACGCCGCAGGAGGCGCCGTCGAAGCCCTTGCGGGAGGAGTCGTAGCCGATCCCCAGCACGGTCCTGCGGACGATGTCGGCGATGTCGACGTAGCCGGCGGTGGTCACCTCACCGGCGATGTGCACCTGGCCGGTGGTGATCAGCGTCTCGACGGCGACCCGGCTGCGCGGGTCCTGCTCGAGCATCGCGTCGAGGATGGCGTCGCTGATCTGGTCGGCGATCTTGTCCGGGTGGCCCTCCGTCACCGACTCGGACGTGAAGAGGCGGCGTGGCACGAGAACTCCAGGGGGTCGACGGACGATGTCGTCGTGCACGCTACCGGCGGGCGGCGCGGCACGGGCATCGAGGCGTACGGGCGGGCGGGCGCTCAGCCCAGTCTTCCTGTCCCTACCGGTGACGCCTGGCAGGCGTGAAAATGTGGTCGGGCCGCCCGCCGACGTCGGTTCCCCGCCTGGGACACGATCCCGTAGCTCAGTCTGACGCTGGGGCCTGGACC
>NZ_JBJNRJ010000041.1:0-45394 GCF_046233715.1 Trujillonella humicola
GGACAGGTCCCTAGACAAGACCCATCCTTGCTGGTCAGGAGCACTTTTCAGTTGATCAACACCCGCTCACGCCACTCCGCCGTGAAAGCCCCGGGCTAGGTCGATCTCCTCTGGCGGGACCTGACTCACTGTTCGCAGCGTGTCGGCGTCCACTGGCACACGAACGACAGAGATCTGACGGCCTTCGACCCGATAGACGTCGCCGTTCCTGACAACCCCCCGGCCGTCGACCGACGTCCGAGTGAGCGTCTCTCGGATGTTGCCCTTAATGACGTGGCCGACCTTGCCGACTCCGTAGTGCTCGCGGAACGTCGCCAGGAGGCGGTCCTCATGGACAGGCGCTTCCACCCGCAGGACCAGCTCAACGCCGCCAACGGCGCCTGCGCGCGGCGGAACGGCCTCGCCACCACCGCCTTCGTCGTCGGCGCGGCCGACCCATGAGGCGTCACCTGCATCGGCGAGGGCGGACCGTGGCGTCTCGCTTCCGTCGCCCTGCGTGCGACGCTCCCTGCCGCGCCGTCCACGGGGAACGGCGCCGATCCGGGGGTCCTCTTGATGCGCTCGCGCCTACCCGTCCTCGCTCTGCTCGCCGCCGGCCTGCTCGCGGGTTTGCGGCTCGGAGTCCTCGCCGGCCGCCGCGCCTGCGCTCGACGCCGTCTTTGCCGACGCGGCCCGCGCCGCGCAGGACGGCGTCCAGGCCGAGCTGGAGTCGCTGGCCTCGTCCGCGGCCGCCCACGCGCGAGCCTCGTCCCTGGCACAGGGCGCCGCCGCCGCGCAGCAGGCCGCGGAGCAGGAGACCGCCGCCCGGCTCGCCGCCGAGGCAGCCGCCCGGGCAGCCGCAGAGGCGGCGGCCGAGCAGGGCGCGCGCGAGGCGGCCGCGGCGCAGGAGGTCATCGACGCCGAGGGCGGCTTCCCGGGCGGCTGGTACTTCGAGGAGGACTACGGCTGCGTCCGCGAGGACGCGTATCCGGACGACCCCTACTACGACTCCTCCGACCTCGAGGTCCGCTGCTCCGACGGCACCGCAACCGTTGAGGAGTGCTTCGGGCCCGGCTCGGACCTGAACGGCAACGGCGTCGCCGACGTCAACGTATAGGCGCCAATGCCGCGACCGGGTCAGGCCCACGGCCACGACCGTCACCACGGAACCAAACCGGCCGACGGTCGTCGACGTCAGCGACCTCGCTGCCGCTGGACGGCGGCGTCACCGCGCTCGTCCAGGACGGCTTCCGCGGCGAACCGCCCCCTACGCCGTCGGCTTCACCGCCGACCCCCGCGCTCGCGGCTTTCACGGAGGGCACCGTGGTGCCGGACGGATCGGCAGGGCCGACGGGCGCGCGCAGATCCCGCCTCGTCGTCGCCCGGGACAGCGCGGTGACCGGTGACCCTATCGTGCCCGCTGGCGTGCCCCCTTACCCCGTAGCCGGTGACCCGACCGGCCGCTCCGTCTTCCTGCCGCACGTCCACGGCGACGGGTGAAGGCCCATCACCACCGTCGACCTGCGGACCGGCCGCACCGTGGCCGAGGCACCGCTGTCTGCCGCACAGCCCAGCGACGGCGACCTGGGGGCATCCGAGTGTTGACGGCCTACCGGGTCAGCGCTTCATCGAGCGGACCCACAACGCCGCGGCGCCGTAGGCCAGGGAGCTGACGACCGCCCGCCGGGTGGTCCGCCCGCCGGCCTTGCCCGCGCCCGCCAGCGCGGTGAGCGTGTCGAGCACGTTGACCGCCGCGACCGCGGCCAGCCCGCGGTCGACCTCCTCCTCGGTCTTCGCCGTCAGCGCCAGCGCGGAGAGGGCCAGCGCGCGGCTGCCGAACAGCCGCTGCAGCTGCAGCCCGCCCGGCGTCACCGGCACGCCATATGCGGTCGCCACCGCCCGCGGCGCGACCACGTCACCAGCCCGAAGGCCGCGCCCGCGGCGCCCAGCGCCTTCGCCATGTCCTGCTTCGACGTCCCTGCCGCGGTCTTCTTGGCCATCGCGAACTCCTGGAGCGAGCGAGAGGACGGCGCTGGCTCACCGCCCACCCCCACCCAACCAGCGCCTCCGCCGTCCCGCAGGGCGACCGGACCACCACCGCACTAGCGTCGGCCGACGTGGCGGTCGAGCTGCAGCACCGCCCCACCGGCTGGGGCGTCATGCGCAGCCGCACGGCCGGCACGCCGCGGCCCGGCGTCCCCGAGGTCGTCGTCGTCCCCGGCCTCGCCGTCTCGAACTACCTGCAGCCGGCCGTGGAGGCGCTCGGCACCTGGACGCGCGCGCACCTGGTCGAGCTGCCCGGCTTCTCCGGCAGCGGCGAGCCGCCGCACCCGATGGACGTCGCCCAGTTCGCCGACGCCGTCGTCCAGTGGGTGGCCGCCGCCGGCCTGCACCAGGTCGTCCTCGTCGGGCACTCAAGCGGCACCCAGGTCGCTGCTCACGTGGCTGTCCGGGAGCCGGCGGTGAAAGCCCTCGTGCTCGCCTCCCCGACGATCGACCCGGCCTTCCGCAGCCTCCGCAAAGTCCTCCTCGCCTGGCGGCGCAACCACGCGCTCGAGCCGCCCGACCTCGACGCGCAACACGCCCCCGAGCGCAAGCGCGCCAGCCTGCGCCGGGTCCGGCATGCGCTGGGCGTCCACCTCGCCGACCGCCTCGAGGAGACCGTCGCGCGGGTCCCCCAGCCGGTGCTCGTCCTCTACGGCGACACCGACCGGCTCTGCACCGAGGCCTGGGCCCGCGAAGTCGCCGCCAGAGCACCCGACGGCCGCTTCCGCACCCTCCCCGGCGCGCACAGCTTCGTCTGGACCTCGCCCGCCGCGTGGTCCGCACCCATCGAGGAACTCGCCCGCGGCTGATCGGCCCAGGACCCCGGTCGTGGGCGCAGCGGGCATGCCGCGCTCCTGGCGTGGTGGCTCACGGCCGATCCGTCGAGGGCGCTGGAGGTCGGACCGGCAATGCCCACCGGGTCAGCGCACGGACGCGAAGCTGAGGACGACGTCCGCACCGGCCTTCCGAGCGGCTTCGGAAACCGCTCGTCAAGAGGCCGAGTGAGAACTGTGGACAGGCCATTGACCTGGGGATTCATACGGCGGAGCCCACCGTGATCCGGTATCCTCGAACACAGGTTCGAAGAGTCGAGGAGGGGTCATGCGCGAGCTGCAGACTGCACTCGACGCTCTCGCCGTCCTGGACCTCGACGAGCTCCCCGACGGGGTGCTGTTGGAGCACCTGCGGGAGGTTCTCGCGGCCGCCAACCGGCTGACCGCCCACGCCACCCGTGTGACCCGCCGCGCCGACGTCCGTGCCGCGTGCGAGTACGACGGGGCGAAGACGATGCAGTCCTGGCTGCGCGGACATGCGCGGGTCTCCGGTTCCCTGGCCAGGGACCTCGTGACTCGCGGTCGGCTCCTGGAGCAGCTCCCGGCCACCGAGCGGGCGTTCGCCGACGGCGCCCTGGGCGCGGACCAGGTCGAGGTGATCGCCGAGATCGCGAAGCCTGCCAACCTCGAGCTGGCCGCGGAGCAGGGCATCGACGTGGCCGCGGTGGAGACCGCCCTCGTCGAGCTGGCCTGCCGGGGCACCCACCGGGAGCTGCAGATCGCCGTCGGCGAGTACCTGGCCAAGCTCGACCCCGACGGCCCCGAACCCGACCCCACCGAGGAACGCTCACTCACCCTGGTGCAGCACCCCGACGGCTCCTGGACCGTCGGCGGCACCCTCGATGCGGTCGGCGGGCAGAAGGTCGCCACCGCGCTCGAGTCCATCGCCGCCGCCGGCCGCTGTGCCGCGGACAACCGCAGCCGCGCCCAGCGCACCGGCGACGCCCTCGTGCAACTCGCCGACCTGGCGCTGGCCTCCGGCCAGCTGCCGGTCCTGCGCACCGTCAAGCCCCACGTCATCGCCACGATCGGCCTCGAGGACCTGGTCCAGCCCGGCACCGGGCCGGCCGCCGCCGACACCGGCCTCGGCGCCGCTCTCTCCGCCGCCCGCACGCGCTGGCTCGCCTGCGACGCCACCCTGACCCGGATCGTCCTGGACCCCGACGGGCTGCCGGTCGACGTCGGCCGCGAGCAGCGGATCGTCCCGGCCCACATCCGCAAGGCCGTCGAACTCCGCGACCGGCACTGCGTGTTCGCCGGCTGTGAAGCACCCCGCTGGTTCTGCGACGTCCACCACCTGGTCCACTGGGCCCACGGCGGCACGACCTCGGCGGAGAACTCCGGGCTGCTCTGCGAACGCCATCACACGAAGGTCCACCACGGGTATCGCGTAGAACGCGACGACACCGCCCCGCCCGGACAGCGATGGCGCACCTACCGCCCCGACGGCACCGAGATCGTCATCTCCGCGCCGCTGCGCACCTGACCGCACGATGCACCCACCCACCCCACGAGCCCGACCGGCCGCGGGGCACGGGTGCGCCCGGCGCAGCGACGACACCGGACCGCTGCGGCGTCCGACCTCAGGGGATCCACGCATGCCGCTGGACCGCCAGACCCGCCCGGCGCCGACCCGCCGCTACGGAGCGCCGGTGGACTCCCCGGACAGCGGCAGGCCCCCGCGCAGCCGCCTCGCCCGCACCGCGCGGCTGGCCGCCCTGCCCGCGGCGTACGCGGGGCGGACGGCGCTCGGTCTCGGCAAGCGGATCGGCGGGCGGCCGGCCGAGGCGGTCGCCGCGCAGGTGCAGCAGCGCACCGCCGAGCAGCTGTTCGCCACCCTCGGCCAGCTCAAGGGCGGCGCGATGAAGGTCGGCCAGGCGATGTCGGCGATGGAGGCAGCACTCCCCGAGCAGCTGGTCGGCCCCTACCGCGAGGCCCTGACCCGGCTGCAGGAGGCCGCGCCGGCGATGCCCGCGGGCATGGTCCGCGAGCAGCTGGACCGGGCGTTCGACCGCGACCCGTTCCGGCAGTTCGACGACACGCCCGTCGCCGCGGCCAGCATCGGCCAGGTGCACCGCGCCACGTGGTCCGACGGCACACCCGTCGCCGTCAAGATCCAGTACCCCGGCGTCGGCGACGCGCTCGTCGCCGACCTCAAGATGCTCGACGCGCTCGCCCCGGTGATCGGCGTCGCCGCGCCCGGCCTCGACGCCCGCGAGCTGATCGCCGAGCTGCGCACCCGCCTGGTCGAGGAGGTCGACTACGCCCGCGAGGCGCAGGCGCAGGCGCAGACCGCCTTCGCCGACGCCTACCGCGACGACCCCGACGTCGCCGTCCCCGAGGTCGTCGCCGCGGCCGGCCCGGTGCTGGTCACCCGGTGGCTGGACGGGACGCCGCTGTCCCGCGTCATCGCCGACGGCACCCCGGCCGGCCGCGACCGCGCCGGCACGCTGCTGGTGCGGCTGCTCGCCTCCGCCCCGGTGCGCACCGGCCGGCTGCACGGCGACCCGCATCCGGGCAACTTCCGCCTGCTGCCCGACGGCCGGCTCGGCGTCCTCGACTTCGGCGCCACCGAGCCGATGCCCGCCGGCTGGCCGGCGCGGCTCGGTCCGCTGCTCGCCGCCGGGCGGGACGGCGCCGCGGCCGAGCTGCACCGCATCGCCGACGACGCGCACCTGCTGCAGCCGGGCAAGGTCGCCGCGACGGCGCTGGCCGACCTGCTCGACCCCTACATACACCCGCTGCGCGAACGCCCGTACACGTTCACCCGGCGGTGGCTGCAGGAGCAGACCCGCCGGGCGTCCGACCCGCTCGGCGCCGCCTCGCGCACCCAGCGCCGGCTGTCGGTGCCGCCGCGGCACCTGCTGCTGCAGCGGGTCGCCACCGGCACGGTCGGCGTCCTCTGCTCGCTCGGCGCCACAGTCGACGTCGACGGCGAGGTGGCCCGCTGGCTGCCCGGCTATCCCGCGCGCGGCGCGGGCCCGGGACCGGCCCAGTAGCTTCCGGGGCCATGGCCATCGACCCACGCGGCGCCGACCTCAAGCGCTTCCTCGCCGAGGACCCGGGCGGTCCCGTCGTCATGCTCAACCTGCTGCGCTTCGCCGAGGGCGGCCGCGAGTCCTACGCCACGTACTCCGCGGCGCTGAAGGAGACCTACCTGCCGCGGTACGGCGGCGAGGTCGTCTACGCCGGCGACGGGCACACGCCGCTGGTCGCCGAGGAGGGCCAGGCCTGGGACGCCGTCCTCCTCGTCCGCTACCCCAGCCGCGAGGCGTTCAGCCGGATGGTCGCCGACCCCGAGTACCAGCAGTTCACCCACTTCCGCACCCAGGCGCTGACCGAGGCCGTCCTCCAGCCGACCAGCCCCCGGTAGCCGCCGCCGCGATCCCGGCCGCCGCAGCTTGCCCGCGGGAGTGACCGGGGACACAGTGAGCCGCACGAGGCGATGCCGCCCGGGCGCCGCCCCACCGACGGGAGCGGCGGCATGCACGCACGGTCCACCAACATCCACGCCGATCCCGCCCGGATCGACGACGGCGTCAGGTACCTGCGCGAGCAGGTGCTGCCCGACCTCGCCGCGGCCGACGGCTGCTACGGGCTCTCGGCGCTCACCGACCGGGAGACCGGCCGGGTCATCGTCGCCACCGCGTGGGCGGACAAGGAGGCCATGCGGGCCACCGCCGAGGAGGTCCGGCCGACCCGGCACCGGCTCGAGCACATGGTCGGCGGCCGGCACTCCGACGTCCACGAGTGGGAGATCGCCGTCCTGCACCGCGACCGGATGGCCGGGGACGGCGCCGGCGCGCAGGTCACCTGGGCGCGCATCCCGGCCGACCACGTCGACGGGCTGCTCGACGCCTACCGGCTGAACCTGCTGCCGCGGCTGCGGGAGCTGCCCGGCTTCTGCAGCGTGAGCCTGCTGGTCGACCGGCGGGCCGGCCGCACCGTCAGCGTGACCAGCTTCGACAGCCGCGAGGCGATCGCCCTGGTGCGCCGGCAGGCGTGGTTCCTGCGCGAGCAGTTCGCCCGGGCCATGGGCGCCCGGATCCTGGACGTGCAGGAGATGGACCTCGCGCTCGCCCACCTGCGGGTCCCGGAGACGGTCTGAGCTCGCCGCCACGGCCCGTCGGCCGCCTTGCGGGACGCGCCCGGGGAGTGAGCCTCCCGGGCCTGCTCCCGCATCCGCGGCGGCCGACCGGCCGGTGACCCGATCCGCCCTCCGCGGGCGGTCAGCGGTGCCCGGTGTAGGAGGCCAGCAGCTCCCCGACCGGCGTGACCGAGGGCAGGCGCGGTTGCGCGAAGTAGTCGGGTCTGACCGAGCGCAGCAACTCCTCGCCGTCCCGTGCCCAGTCGAAGCTCCGCCGCTGGAGCAGCCGGCGGAAGACCGCGCTCGCCCGGGCGGGGTCGCGCTCGGCCAGCCGGCGCAGCACGGTCGGCGACACGCTGTCGTCGTGCAGGTACGACAGCACCTGCTCCCGGTAGCGGCGCCGCCGCAGCAGTTCCGGGTCGGCGAAAGCCTCCTCGACCAGGCCGAAGTCGGCGAAGAAGCCGAGCCCGTCGTCCTCGTCGTACACGAGGGCGACGGTGTCGGACTCGACCAGCTCCGGCGGCAGCTCCAGCACCCGAGCCGGCGGGCGCGGCACCCCGCGCGGCGGCTGCGGTCGTTCGCGGACGACCTCCGCCTGGCGGAAGGCATGGAAGTCGTCGAGTCGACGCTGAGCCTGCCCGCCGGGCACGACGACCAGGTCGGCGCCGAAGAACCGGATGAAGCGCTGCCGCTCCTCCCGCTGGAGCTCCCAGGCCTGGGTCAGCTTCGCGGGGTTGCGGAACACTGCCGCCGGCGAGCGCAGGGACAGGTCGATCGCCGCGCGCGCAGCGGCGTCCCGATCCCCGGGGCGCAACACCGTGGTCGGCCCGCTGAACGTCCACTCGTCGGCCACTGCGACGAGCCGGGTGAGGAGGAACGACCGCCGCGGCATCTGGCGGAAGACCGACGGGCCGACCGTCGAGTGCGCCCGGTAGGTCAGGTCGTCGACGAGGTTGACCAGCAGCACCGCGTCGCGGTCACGGCGCTGCACCTCGAAGACCCCCGAGACGACGTCGCGCCAGCCGAGCACCATCTGCCGGTCGTCGGGAGGGAGGTCCGGGTGCGCGTCGACGAAGTGGTCGACGAGGGTCCGGCCGTCCCGCTGGCGGTGCTCCAGCAGGAAAGAGTCCCACAGCAGCATCAACTGGTTCTCGTCCAGCACGTCACCCGGCTCGCCGCTCCCCGCCAGCATCTCCCGGAAGGCCCGGTCGTAGCGGGGCCGCCGGGCGTGCTCCATCAGCTGCCCCTTGAGCTCCGCGGCCCGCTCGAGAAGTCCTTCCGGGATCATCGGCATCGCCTTCCAGAGCCACGACCCGCCGTCGGGGCAGCCTACGACCGCGCAGCCGCTCGCAGGCGTGCCCGGCCGGGTCCGGCGAGTGGGGACCTGCGGTGAGCCGGCTCCCTACACTCGCGTCGTGTCCGTGGCCGACTCGCTCTCGCGCCTGCGCGCTGCCGCGGACGACGGGCGGCTCGACGACCTCGCGCAGCGGCACGGCATCGGCGTGATCACCGTGTTCGGGAGCGCCCTCCGCGATCCCGGGCACGCCCGCGACCTCGACGTCGCCGTCAGCCTGCCGGCCGGGACGCACACCGTCGTGGCGCTCATCGGGGAGCTCGCCGACCTGACCGCCGGGGACGACGTCGACCTGCTGGTCCTCGACGGCGCCTCTCCGACGGCCCGCTTCGCCGGCCTGGTCGAGGGCGAACCGCTGTACGAGGCGTCGGCTGGTCTGTTCGCCCGCACCCAGATGGCCGCGGCCCTCGAGTTCTACGAGACGGCCTGGCTGCGCGACCTGGAACTGGAGCGGATGTCGGCACCGTGACGCCACGCCGCCTCGACCCCGCCTCCGTCCAGGCGAAGCTCCGCTCGCTCGACGACCTGCGCTCCGCGCTCGACCTGGTCGGTGAGGTCGACGGCGCCCGCCTGGGCCAGGACGTGCTGCTCCGCCTGGCCGTGGAGCGAGCCCTGACCCAGGCCGTCGATCTCGTCGTGGCGGTGTGCGGCCACGTGCTCGCCGCGCAGTCGGCGTCGGTGCCGACGACGTACCGCGATGCCGTCCGGGGAGCGGCCGAGCACGGCCTCATCGACGCCGGCCTGGCGCAGTCGCTGGTCGCAGCCGTCGGGCTGCGGAACCTCCTCGTGCACGAGTACGCCCGAGCGGACCTGGCGATCGTCGCGGCGGCCGTGCCCGTGGCTCGACGCGACCTCGAGGAGTTCGTCCGGCAGGTCGCGACCTGGCTGCAGCGCGATCGCTGACCGGAGGTCCCCGGCCCGTTCCCGGGGGCGGACCCCGGGGTGGGTGAGCGGAGTTGTCGGGGGCATCGGCCACCATGGGCCCGTGGACGCGACCGAGCCCGCGCCGACCGGGGACGACGAGGCAGCCCTGGACGCGTCCGCCGCGCGGCTCGACCTGTACCGCTACGTCGGCGGCGCCGAGCACACCGGCGACTACCTGGCGATCATGCGGCTGTTCGGTTCGGGGCTGCTCATCGACCTCTCCGCCGCCGAGCTGGCCGAGCGGCTGGCCGAGCAACCGGGCCGCGCCGGCCCCCCGCTCGACGTCGACACCGTCGAGGACCGCTGCGACCAGCTCGTCCGCTGGGGCAACCTCGTCCGCTCGGTCCGCGACGCCCGCGTGCGCACGATCGCCGACTGGCAGCGCGCCCGCACCCGCTACCAGATCTCCAAGCTCGGCGGCCGGGTGCAGCGCCAGGTCGACGAGCTGCTCACCACGACCGAGGGCGCGCGTGAGGTCGCCCGCGAGCTGCTGGCCGGCACCGCCGACCGGCTCGCGCTCATCCGCCGGCTCGCCACCGGCGAAACGGTCGACCCCGAGCGGCTCGCCGCCGAGGTGACCACGCTGTTCGGCAACCAGCGGGTGTTCCTCGACAGCCTCGCCGACTTCTACGCCTACCTGGCCACGGTGCTCAGCCGCTACGACCTGGCCGGCGAGGAGTACGCCACCTTCAAGGGCGTACTGCTCGACTACGTCGACCTGCTCGGCTCCGACGTCGGCCGGCACGCTCCCCTGGTCGTCGACCGGCTCGCCGAGCTGCAGCCGCACGTGCCCACCGTCGTCGCCCGGCTGGCGGAGCTCCCGGGTCTGACCGGCGATCGCGTCGAGCGGCTGCCCGGCCGCACGGAACGGGACTGGGCCGAGTTCGCCACCTGGTTCACCGAGGGCGCGGGCCGGTCGGGGCCCGACCGGCTGCGCGCCGCCGCCGAACAGGCCCTCGGCCAGCTGCTCACCAACGCCAAGCGGATGGTGTCCGCCGCCGGCACCGGCCTGTCGCGTCGCGACGACCTGCTCCGCCTGGCCGCCGTCTTCGCCGCCTGCGACGACGACGAGACCGCGCACCGGCTGTGGGCGGCCACCTTCGGCGCCGCCCCGGCGCGGCACCTAGCGCTGGGACCCGAGGACGACGACGGCCGCATCCCGCCGACGGAGTCGTGGTGGGACGCCCCACCGGTCGACGTCCCGGTGTCGGTCCGCGAGCAGGGCGACCGCACCGCCCGCGGCCGCTCCGCGCGGGTGCCCGACCCGGGGCTGGACCGCGCGCGGCTGCTCGCCGAGGCCGACGCAGAGGCGGCGACCCTCCGCGCGGCGGCCGCCGAGCTGTCCGCGGCCGGCCGGCTGCACGGGGCGCGGCTGTCGCCGGCCGCCCGCGACCTGCTGCTGGACCAGCTGGCCGCGGTCATCGCCGTCGACCAGCTGCTCGACCGGCCGGCGGAACGGTTCGACGCCGACCTGGGGTTCACGCTGCGCGTCGAGCCCGGCGCGGACACCGTCGTCGACGCCGCCGACGGCCGGACGACGGTGCACGGGCTGGCGCTCTCCGTCGTCGGCGCGGACGTCGTGGACGGGGACGACCGATGACCGCCGCCGTCACCACCTCCGCGCACGACGCGGCCGAACGACGGATCGCCGCCCGCGCGCTGCTGCTCACCCCCGTGCTCACCCTCGACCGGCACCCCGAGACGATGCGGCTGGTCCGCCGGCACGGCCCGGCGCTGCGGGCGCTGTTCGCCACCCAGCTCGGCTACGTCCTCGTCGTCGAGTCCACCTTCGCCCGCCTGCTCAAGGCACCGCCCGAGCCCGGCTTCCCGGCCCGTCCCGCCCGCCGCGCCGACCGGCAGCCCTTCACCCGGCGCAGCTACCTGCACCTGTGCCTGGTCGGTGCGGCGCTGCTGTCGCCCTCGGCCGGGGAGCAGGTGCTGCTCTCCCACCTGATCGAGCAGGTGCGGGCCGACGCCGCCGGACAGGGCCTCGCGATCCCCGACACGCTGACCGAGCGCCGGTCCCTCGTCGCCGCGATCGACCTGCTGGTGCGGTGGGGCGTGCTCTCCGAGACCGACGGCAGCACCACCGGCTGGGCCGAGCGGCGCGACGAGGCGCTGCTCACCGTGCACCGGCCGCTGCTGCCCTACCTGCTCACCGGGCCGCTCCCGTCGGGGGCCGACGCCGCGACGATCCTCGCGCCGGCCGCCGACGACCAGCCGCGCCGCCGCCTGCGCCGGCTGCTGGTGGAGCACCCCGTCGTCCCCCGCGCGGCGCTGGACGGCGACACCGCCGACGTCCTCTCCCGCGAGCGCCGAGAGACCGCCCGGCAGCTCGACGAGCACTTCGGCCTGGTGCTCGAGACCCGGGCCGAGGGCGTGCTCGCCCACGACCCCGACGCCTCGCTGTCCGACCTGACCTTTCCCGGCATCGGCACGGTCCGGCAGGCGGCGCTGCTCCTGGTCGAGCAGCTCGTGCTGGACCACATGCCCGACCCCGACGCGCGCCGGGCCACCGGCGCGCATCCACCGGAGGTCGCCGTTCCGTGGGCGGCCGTCGACACCGCCCTCGCCGCGCTGCTCGCCCGGTACGGCCGCGGCTGGGAACGCCGGCTACGCGAGGACCCCGGCGCGCTGCGCGCCGAGGTGGTCGACCTGCTCACCTCGCTGTCGCTGTCGACGGCGGACGGCGACGGCCTGCGGGTGCACGCCGTCGCCGCGCGCTACCGGACCGAGGTGACCCACTCCCGCGCGCCCGCCCGCCCGGCCGAACCGGTCGCGGACGGGCCGGGGCTGTTCGACCTGGAGGAGGCGCCGTGACCGGCACACCCCGGTGGCGGCTGCACCGCGCCGGCATCCAGAACGTCTGGCACTACTGGGACACCGAGTTCCGGCTGACCGGCGGGCGCATGGTCCTGCGCGGCACCAACGGCTCGGGCAAGTCCCGCGCCCTCGAACTGCTGCTGCCCTTCCTGCTCGACGCCGACCGCCGCCGGATGGACTCCAGCGGCTCGGGTCAGGTCAGCCTCGACCGGCTGATGCGGGTCGGCGGCCCGGAGACCGGCAACCGGGTCGGCTACCTGTGGCTCGAGCTCGCGCACACCGACAGCACCGCCCCGCCTGCCCGCTTCCTCACCCTGGGTGCGCACCTGCGCTGGTCGTCGTCGACCGGCACGGTGAAGGTGCACTGGTTCACCACCGACCGCCGGGTCGGGCACGACCTGCCGCTGCTGGACGCCGACCGGCACGCCCTGACCCGGGACGAACTGGGCCGCCTCGTCGGCACCGAGCAGGTCACCGACTCCGCCGACGCGCACCGCGAACGGGTCCGCCGCCTCGTCTTCGGGCTGGACGACGCCCGCGCCGAGGAGCGCTTCGACGGGCTGACCCAGCTGCTGCACACCCTGCGCTCCCCCGACGTCGGCAACCGCATCGACGAGGGCCGCCTGCCCGCGCTGCTGTCCGACGCGCTGCCGCCGCTGTCCCAGGCCACCCTCGACGCCGCCGGCGCCAAGCTCGACGAGATCTCCGAGACCCGGGCCCTGCAGGAGCGGCTCGAGCGCGGCGTCGCCGACCTGGAGAAGTTCCTCGGCGCCTACCGCCGGTACGCCCGGGGCGAGCTCGCCGCCGCCACCGGGCGGGCGCGCGACGCGGCCCGGGACCGCCGCCGGGCCGATCGGGCCGACGCCGCTGCCCAGCAGGCCCACGCCGACGCGCGAACCGCCGCCGCCGCTGCCGCCGCCGCGCACGCCGAGGCCCGCGAGCACCTCGGCGAGGTCGAGGCGACGCTGCGCGGGCTGCAGGAGTCCGCCGAGCACCGCGACCTGCTCGAACGCGCCCGGACGGTCGCGGCCCAGCGAGCCACGGCCGGCGTCGCCGCCGACCGGTCCGCCGGAGCGCGGCGGACCGAGGAGGAGGCGGCCGGCCGCGTCCACCGGGAAGCCCGGGAGGCCGTCGAGGTCGCGGCCCGGGCCTCGGCCCGGCTCGGGGACCTCGCCGAGCGGGCCGCAGGAGCGGGCGTGCCGAGCACCCTCCCGGGTGAGCTCGCGGCCCGGCTCGTCGACGAGCCCGGCGCCACCGAACCCGTGCGCGGCCGACCGGACGGCGACCTCGAGCCGCACATCCGCCCGTCCCGGGCGACCGTGGACCTCGGCGACGCCGATCCGGCGGGCCTGCGCGCGGCGGCCGGCGCGGTCCGCCAGGCCGCGACCGACCGGCGCGCCCTCGTCGACACCCGGCTCGGCGAGCACCGGCGGCTGTCCCGCGAGGAGAACGCCGTGCTCCGGGCCGAGCAGCGGCGCGACGAGGCGACGGAGCGGGAGCGGGACGGCGCCGCCCGGCGCGACGCCGCCGTCGAAGCGGAACTCGCCGCACGCGCGGCGCTGCAGGACCGGTGGCGAGCCTGGACCGGCGACGCGCAGACCGCCGCGCGGCTCGGCGACGTCGACTGGACGGCCACCGCGGTGGGACTGCTGCTCGCGGCCGGCGACGACCCCGGCGAGCTCGACGGGAACGCCCTCGACCGGCTGGACCGCGCCGCCGCCGACGCCGCCGTGCAGGCGACCGAGCGGCTGCTCGCCGAGCGCGCCGACGTGCGGCGGCAGCGCGAATTCCTGGTCGAGCGGACCGAGGAGCTGGCCGCGGCGCTCGCCGCGCTGCGGAACGACCACGATCCGGAGCCCGAGCGGCCGGGCTGGACGGCCCAGCAGTCCGGCGTCCCGCTGTGGCGGGCGGTCGACTTCGCCGCCGGCGTCGACCCGGCGGAGCAGGCCGGTGTCGAGGCCGCGCTCATAGGCTCCGGTCTGCTCACTGCCGTGCTCGCGGCGGACGGGGTGGTGGCGCCGGGCAGCGGCGAGCTGCTGGTGAGCGCGGCCGGGGAACGCGCCGCCCGGCCGCTGTCGCAGGTGCTGGTGCCCGATCCCGACGGGGGCGCGCCGGCCGATCAGGTGGCCGCCGTCCTCGACCGGATCGGCTGGGCCGACCGGACCGGCTCGAGCTGGCTGGCCGCCGACGGCTCCTTCCGGCTCGGTGCGCTCACCGGCCGGCACACCGTTCCGCACGCCCGCCACATCGGCGCGACCGCGCGGGCCCGGCACCGCGCCGAGCGGATCACCGAGCTGGACGCCGAGCTCGCCGGGGTGCAGGCCGGTGCCGATGCGCTCGACGCCCGGAGCGCCGAGCTGTCCACGGCGCTGGGTGAGCTCGCCGAGCACGTACGCGCAGCCCCCCGCTCGGGTGCCGTGCGCGACGCGGCCGCGGCTCGCCGGAGCGCGGAGCGCGAGCTGGAGCGCGAAGCGGCGGCCGCCGCCCGGCTCGACCGGGAGGCCGGCGAGCTGCGCCGCGCCTGGGACCTCGGTCACCAGCGGCACGCCGAGGCCTGCGCGCGCCTGGGCCTGGCGCCCGAGGAGCCGGTCCTGACCACCGCCCGCGACCGTGCCCGCGACGTCGCCGTCGCCGCCGAGGCGGCGGCGACGTCCCTCGGCGACCTCGGCCGCGCACTGGCCCGGGTGGCGGAGGCGTCGGCAGCGGCCGACCAGGCTCGGGAGAACCGGACCGCCGCCGAGGCAGCAGCGGAGCGGGAGCGCGCCGTCTGGCACGAGGCGGCCACCGCGCTGGCCGCCGCCGAGCTCGCCGCCGGGCTGGACGCCGACACCGCGCGGGCCGAGCTGCGGGCCGCCGAGCGGGCGGTGCTCGATGCCCGGACCGCCGAACACGCGACCGAGCAGCACCGGCAGGACACCCGTGACGCGCTGGTGCGCACGGAGGCCGTAGCCGGCGCAGCCGCCGCGGCCGCCGGTGCGGCGCGGATCGAGGCCGACGCGGCGGAGGCGGCGCTGCGCCGGCGTGCGGAGCTGCCCGGCCTCGCCGAGGCGGCCGGCCTCCCCGACCTGCCCGCGGCCGGGCCACTGGTCGACGCCGTGCTGGCCGGCCTGCCCGACCCGCTGCCGGAACCCGATCCCGACGGCTACCAGAAGGCGCTGCGCGAGCTGGACCGCAACCGCGACCCGGCCGACTACGACCTGCTCACCTCGGTGGTCGACGGGGTGAACCTGGTGGCCATCGCCGAGGCCACCGGCCGACGGACGCTGCCCGGCGCGGTCGCCGAGATGGTGCGCCGCCGCGACCTGGGCCGGGTTGCGCTGACCGAGCGCGAGCAGCGCATCTTCACCACCTTCGTGCTCGGCTCGGTCGCCGACGAGCTGCGCCAGCAGCTGCTCTGGTCGACCCGGCAGGTCGAGCTGATGAACGAGCGCCTGGCCGGCATCCGCACCAGTCACGGGATCGGCGTGGAGATCCGCTGGCCGCTGGCCGAGGACGCGAGCGGCGCGACCGCCCGGCTGGAGGAGCTGGTGGCGACCCGCGCCTCGGCCCGCTCCGCCGAGGCCAACACCGAGCTCACCGACCTGCTGCGCGCGCGGGTCGAGGAGCAGCTGCGCACCGACCCGGCGCAGGGGTACGCCGGCGCACTCCGCGCGGCGCTGGACCACCGGTCCTGGCACACCGTCGAGGTCTTCATCCTCGGCCCGGCCGCCGGGGACCGCCGGCGGATCAGCCGGCGCGCCCGCCTCTCCCAGGGCGAGACGCGGGTGGTCAGCTACCTGGCGCTGTTCGCCGCGGCCGACGCGTTCTTCGCCGGCCTGCCCGACCCGGAGGCGCTGCGGCTGATCCTGCTCGACGACGCCTTCGCCAAGGTCGACGAACGGACGATCGGCGAGCTCATGGCCCAGCTGGTGAAGCTCGACCTGGACTTCGTGATGACCGGCCACGCGCTGTGGGGCTTCGGGCCGGGCGTGCCGGCGCTCGACGTCTACGAGGTGCGCCGGGCCGAGGGAACGCCGGCGATCACCACCCGGGTGCACTGGGACGGCACGAGCCGGCACGTGTTCCGGTGACCGCACCCGCCGCTGCTCTCTGGGCCGAGCTGCGCGCACCGGCGCTCGCGCCGGTCTGGACCGGCGTCCGCCGGCGGCTGGAGGCCACCGGGCTGCAGCCCGTTGGGCAGGTGGAGGTCCCGCTGGACGCCGTCGCCGCCGACCTGCTCGGCGGGATCCTCGGCCGTCGCCTGCGGCCGGGTCGACGGCGGCTCGCGCTGGCCGACCTGGACGCCGTCCTGCGCCGCTCCCCCGCCGCCGCGTCGCTGGTCGAGGTCATGACGGCCCTCGGCGGGCCGCTGCGCGACCGCCCGGCCGAGAAGGCGGCCGCGGCCGGCCTGCGGCAGGGGATCGACGAGGCGTGGGAGGCGCTGCTCGCAGGGGCCGATCTGGCCGGCCCGTGGGTGGCGCGGTGGACGGCCGGTCTGCGGGCGGACGGCCTGCTGGGACCGTCGTCCTCGAGTGCGCTGCCGGTCGCCGTCGCCGCCGTCGCGCGGGTGCTCGCCGATCCGGCGCCGCGGACGCTCGGCGAGCTGGCCGCGCTGGTGGCCGGGGACGCCCATGCGCTGGACCCCGGTCGCCGGGCCGGGCGCGTGGCGCTGCGCGGCCTGGCCGCCCGGCGCGGCGAGCCGCCGCCGGCGACGGCCGGTGACCGCAGCCGGCTGTGGGCGAGCGCGGACGTCCGCACCGACGACGTGTCCGGCACCGTGCTGGTGCTCGGCTGGCGTCCCCCGGGCACCGGCCGGTGGGCCGGCATGATGCGCGAGCGAGCCGAGCTCGGGCTGGCCACCCACCTGACGCTGCGCGAGCTCAGGAGGGCGGACGGGCCGTGGGCGGTGCCCGGCGCCGTCGTGCACGCCTGCGAGAACCCCCAGGTGGTGCAGGCGGCTGCCGACCGGGACGTGCCCGGGCCGCTGGTCTGCCTGCAGGGCAACCCGTCCGCGGCCGGGTCGCTCCTGGTCGACCGCCTGCTCGCCGATGGCGCCCGGATCCGCTACCACGGCGACTTCGACTGGCCCGGGCTGGCCATCGCCGGACGGGTGCTGGCCCGCGGCGCCGTCCCGTGGCGGTTGTCCGCAGCCGACTACCGAGCCGCGCTGCCGATCGGCGCCGGCGTTCCGCTCACCGGCACCCAGGTGGCGACGCCGTGGGACCCGGATCTGCAGCCGGCTCTCCGCGAGAGCGGCCGCGCCGTGCACGAGGAGGCCGTGCTCGACTCGCTGCTCGCCGACCTCGCAGCGGGTGTCGTCAGCTGACGAGCTCCGCGGCGCTCCAGACCCATCTCCTCACGTTCGGCCGAGCGTCCGAAGCAGCTGAAGAGGCGCCACCTGTGGACAACGGCCGCAGCGGTCGCCCGGATCGGCCAGAGTCCCGGCGCATGTCGACCCGACCGAGTCCCGATGTCCGCACGACCAGCGACGCCGAGCTGACCGAGCGCTGGGCCGCTCTCCTGCAGCTCGACGGCCCGCCGGTCCGCCGCTCGCTGTGGCTGACCTGGCTGCGCCGCGACGGCACGATGGTGCCGTTGCTGATCCCGGTGGACGACGTACCGCTCGAGCCCGACCGCGAGGTGCTCGGCAACCTCACGCTGCTCCACCAGACGGTCGCCGGGTCCGAGGACGTCGACCCGGGCGAGCTGCACCTGGCGATGCTGGTCGAGCGGCGCGGCCCGGCCGGCCTCTCCCCGGACGACCACGCGTGGTCCTCGGCCGTCGAGGCGGTGCTGCGCGACCGCGCCGGCCTCGACTGCAGCCTCCACGTCGGCAACGGCCGCGCCGCCGTCTCCGTCCTCCCCCGCGGGCAGTGGCCGGCGTGATGAGCAGGACATCTCTGGCCTACAGAAGTGCTACGGTCGTAGCCGTGCGCGTCGCCTCCCGGGAACTCCGCAACGACACGGCCGGCGTCCTCCGCCGAGCCGCGGCCGGCGAGTCCGTCGAGATCACGGTGAACGGCGAGCCGGTCGCCGAGCTCGGGCCGCTGCGCGGGCGCCGACCGCACTGGACGAGCGGCACTGCCCTGGCTGAACGGCTCGCGCGGAGCCAGTCCGACCCCGCCCTGTCCGAGGAGCTGCGGGGCCTCGCCGGGGGAACGGACGAGCTCGGCCCGCTGCCGTGACCCGCGGACTGCTCGACACCAGCGTCTTCATCGCTCGCGAGGACCGGGCCCTCGACGTCACGCTCCTGCCCGACGAGGTCGCCGTCTCGGTGATCACGTACGGGGAGCTCCGAGCCGGTGTGCTCGCCGCCGACGACCTGTCCGTGCGCTCGCGCCGGCTCACCACCCTGCAGACCGTGGCCGACCTCAACCCCCTGCCGATCGACGCCTCCGTCGCCGACGCATGGGCGGAACTGCGGCTGCGCCTCGCGAGGTCGGGCAGGCGGCTGAAAGTCAACGACACCTGGATCGCGGCCACCGCGCTGGCCCACGGGGTGCCGGTCGTGAGCCAGGACACCGACTTCGACGCGCTCGCCGACCTCGGCGGCCCCGCGGTCATCCGGCTCTGACCGCGCGGCCGGGCACCTCGGCTACCGGCGGGGACCCGAGCCCGGGGAACCAGCCGCCGCCGTGATCGCCTCGAGGTAACGACGGACGACGTCGGCCGGCACGCGACCGCGGTCGCTGACCACCACCCCGTTCTGCACCGCCCACCGCCGGACGTCGGCGGGCCGCGGCGCGGCGGCCGGCACCGGCCCGGCGGAGGCGAACGTCGCCTCGGCACCGGCCGTGGCCGCGGCGGCGTCGAGCTCGGCCAGGCAGGCGCCCAGCCACCGGTAGGCCCACTCCTGCGCCAGCGGACGCGTCTCGCAGAACACGATCGGCACCGACGGGAAGCGCGCCTGCGCCTCCGCCAGCGCCTCGGCCGCGGCCGCGCCGGGCCAGTGGTCGAGGGCGAACAGCCGGCTGTAGCGGTCCTCGACGACGACGGCCGCCCGCGGCAGCGCCGCCAGCTCGGCCAGCGCGTAGGTCAGCTTGCCCGAGCGCAGGCTGCCGGCCAGGTCGGCGATGCTCTTGCGCTCCACCGCGGCGAGCACCTCGTCGTCGCGGAGGACCGCGTAGTCACCGGCGGACAGGCGCCGCCGGGCGGTGACGGCCTGCTGGTGGCCGAAGGCCCACGGGTACTTCTCGCCGGTGTCGACGGCGATCTCCAGCACCCGCCCGGCCGCCCGGGCCGTCGGCAGCGCGACCCCCGGGCGGGCCTGCTTCGTGGTGCTCGGCGTCTGCCAGAAGATCACCTCCCGGCCGCGGGCGCGGGTGAGCACCAGCTGGGACCGGTTCTGCCGCGCCCGCGTCAGCACCAGGTCGATGGCCGGGCCGCGCCGGGTGCACGAGCGCACCGCGTGCCGTTCCAGGACCTCGGCGTCGGCCGGCCAGCCGGCGGCGCGGTGGCAGTAGACCTTGGTCGCGCCCGGCCAGGTCTCCCGCGCCTTGACCACGATGCCGTCGGGCCCGAGCGGCACCCGGATCAGGTACGGCAGCGAGGAGTCCGGCTCGGGGTTGCGCGCCACCAGGAGGTCGTCGACCACGGGACCACCCTGGCACGCGAAGCACCCGGCGCCCGGGTACGCGGCGGCCCGCTCCCCCGACCGGGTCAGTCGGCGGGACTCAGCGCGCCACCACGTCGAGCCGCGCGGCGATGCGCCCGACGTCGACCGAGCCTGCGGCCACGTCCACCACGAGGGCGAAGGCGGACTCGTCGTCCAGGCCGGGTGCGGCTCCGTTCAGGTCCAGGAAGACGACGGTCGCCAGCCACCCGAGACGCTCGTTGCCGTCGACCAGCGCGTGGTGGCCGACCAGTGAGTGGAGCAGCGCCGCTGCCTTGAGAGGGAGGGTCTCGTAGGCGTCTCGCCCGAAGACCTGGGACCGAGGCCTTGCCGCAGCGGAGTCCAGGAGGCCGACGTCCCGCACGGGACCGGCACCCAGCAGCCGGGTCAGCCCGAGGAGGTCCTCGAGATCGAGGTACTCGACCGGGTTCACGCGTCGCCGAGACGGCGCAGGACGTCGTTCCACTGCTCGGCGAGGCGCCGCGCACTCTGCTCGACGCGGGCGGTATGACCGCTGCGCTCGTACCGCTCGAGCACAGCCCGGCGCACGATCTCCTGCCGAGACGTGCCCTCGGCAGCAGCGAGCGCGGACAGCGCCCGGTCCAGTTCGTCGTCCGTACGCAGAGTCATGGCCACGATCCGATGGTATCGGACTGGTACCAGCCAGACGGGCTTCGCGCATCAGCCGGTGGCGACGGAGCCGGTCCGGTTCGGCACCAGCTCCACCCACGTCGTCCCCGGTGCCAGCGTCACCGGCGACCCGTCCGCGAGCGTGAGGACGACGGGCTCGCCCACCGACGCCTTCGACCAGGACGCCTCGACCGAGTGCCCGCCGGTGGCCACCAGCGCCTCGCCCTCACCGACCACCACCGTCTCCGGCACCGGGTTGCCGATGCTGTCGGTGAACTCGGTGTCGACCACGTCGACCCGAAGCACCACGACGTTCGTCGCCCGCAGCCGGACACCGTCGCTGTCCACCGCCGGCGCCGAGCCCTCCGAGCGGAGCCACGCGGCCTCCTCGGCGCTCCAGTCCCACTGCGGCTCGGCGACCGGCGACAGCGCCAGGTCGAGCCCGGCGGCCGGCGTCCCCTCGGCCGGCGCGGTCGGCTCGGCGGCGAAGGCGAACTGCTGCGGCGGCGGGTCGCGGTGCGCGTCGTCGGCCTGGGCCAGCAGCGCCGCCGGGTCGACGTAGGTGTTGTGCGGCGCCTCGCGCCCCGGGGCCCGGTAGTAGCCGTCGGCACCGGAGTCGGCGCTGACGTCCTGCAGCCCCGCCGCGCGCACCGCCTCGACGAACGGCGCCTGCCCGCCCGTGTAGGCGAACAGGCCCCGCAGCGGCGCGGCGATCGGCGCGTCCATCGGCCGCACCGAGCGCACCGGCCCGACCGCGGGCGGCACCGTGGAGTGGTAGACGGCGACGTAGCGGCTGATGCCGCCCTCGACCACCTCCTCCCACACCACGTCCGCGGCGTTCAGCCCGGTCTGCGGGCGGGCGGCCGCCGAGTTCTCCACCTTCACCGCCAGCGCCGGCCGCGCGGTGTCGTCGCCGGCGGCGTCCACCCCGGTCAGCGGCCACACCCCGGGCGGCGTCGCCGACGACGGGGCCGGGTCGGGGTCGCCGTCGGACACGCAGGCCACCGCCACGCTGAGCAGGAAGCCGGTGGCCACGGCCGACGCGAGCCACCGCACTCCCCCGCCACGGCGAGTACGAGGTGCGGGAGGACGGGACGGCACGGGAACACTCCTCGACGACACGGCAGGACGACCCCGGCGGAGACCGTCAGGTCGCACGCTAGGGCGCGCCCGGCCCGATCGGGCCGTGCCGCACCGGACGTGCGGCAGTCGCTCAGCTCGAGGAGATCACCCGGCGCAGGGTGCACGACATGGCCGTTGTGGCTACAGTTGCCGGTGCCGATGTGGCCACAGGGGGCGCGGATGAGCACGGTCGGGGTGCGCGAGTTGCGCGACGGCCTGAGCCGGTACCTCGCCGAGGTCCGCACGGGAGGGACGGTGACGGTCACCGACCACGGCCGACCGGTCGCTCGCATCGTCCCCGTCGACCGGCCCACGGCCCTGGAGAGGCTCATCGCCGAGGGGATCGTGCAGCCGCCGAGACGGCGCAAGGGGTCGCTCCCCGAGCCGGTGCGGGCACAGGGCACGGTCAGCGACCTCGTTCCCGAACAACGCGGGTGATCGCCTACCTCGACACCTCGGCGATCATCCCGCTCCTCATCGAGGAGCCGGCCAGCGAGACGTGCACTGCGCTGTGGGACGCCGCTGCCGACGTCGTGTGCAGCCGCATCGGCTACGTCGAGGCGGCCGCAGCACTGGCGCAGGCCGCCCGGCTGGGGAGGGTGACCGACGACCAGCAAGATCAGAGCCTGACGCTGCTCGACCACTTCTGGGACGAGGTCACGGTCCTCCCCGTGGACGAGCCCCTCGTCCGGCGAGCGGCCGCGCTCGCGCGCGAGCACTCCCTCCGCGGATACGACGCCGTGCACTGCGCTGCAGCACTGGTGATCGCCGATCCCGATCTCGTCGTGGCCTCCGGAGACCGCGACCTCCTCGCCGCCTGGGAGACCGAGGGACTGCAGGTGGTCGACACCCACTCCTGAGCCGGACGGGCCGCGGCCTCGGCGATCGACGGCGGTCTGCGACAGAGCGACCTCGACTGCGGCCACGACCGCACCAGGTCCCGGTCCTCCCGCGGGAACAGCGGGCCGGTCAGGTGAACAGGCCGCGGATGTCCTCGGCGGTCAGCGGGCCGGTCAGCGCGCCGTCGTCGTCCTCCACGACCCGGGCGAACAGGTCGCGCTTGCGCTCCTGCAGCGCCAGCACCTTCTCCTCGATCGTTCCTGCGGCGACCAGCCGGTAGACCATCACCGTCTTGTCCTGGCCGATCCGGTGCGCCCGGTCCACCGCCTGCGCCTCGGCCGCCGGGTTCCACCACGGGTCGAGCACGAACACGTAGTCGGCCTCGGTCAGGTTCAGCCCCGACCCGCCGGCCTTGAGGCTGATCAGGAACACCGGGACCTCGCCGGACCGGAACGAGGAGACGACGGCATCGCGGTCGCGGGTCGACCCGTCCAGGTAGGCGTAGGGCAGCCCCTCGGCGTCCAGCCGCTCGCGCACCGTGCGCAGGAAGCCGGTGAACGAGCTGAACACCAGGGCCCGGTGCCCCTCGGCCACCACCTCGCGCAGGTTCTCCAGGAACGCCTCGGCCTTGCTCGACCCGATCCCGGCGTACCCGTCGTCGACCAGGACCGGGTCCAGCGCCAGCTGCCGCAGCAGCGTCAGCGACCGGAAGATGGTGAACCGGTTGCGCTGCAGGTCGTCGACCAGGCCGAGCACCTTGCGCCGCTCGGCCTGCAGGTGGGTGTCGTAGACCTTGCGGTGCCTCGGGGCCAGCACGACCTCGAGCACCTGCTCCTGCTTGGGCGGCAGCTCGGCGGCCACCTGCTCCTTGGTGCGCCGGCGCATCAGCGGCGCGATCCGCCGGCGCAGCGCCGCCAGCACCTCGGCGTCGCGGTTGCGCTCGATCGGCACCCGGTAGTGCTCGGCGAACAGCTTCGGGTTCGGGAACAGCCCCGGCGCGACGATCGACAGCATCGCCCACAGGTCCATCAGGTCGTTCTCCACCGGCGTGCCGGTGATCGCCAGCCGGAACCGGGCCGGCACCCGCCGCGCCGCCGCGTACGTCTTGGCCCGGTGGTTCTTCACGAACTGCGCCTCGTCGAGCACCAGCCCGCTCCACGCCAGCTCCCGGTAGTCGGCCTCCCCCAGCCGCAGCAGCGCGTACGAGGTGACGACGACGTCCGCGCCGGCCACCGCGTCGGCCAGCGACGTCCCCCGCTTGCGACCGGTCACCGGGACCACCCGCAGCCGGGGAGCGAACCGCTCCGCCTCCCGCGCCCAGTTCGACACCACGCTGGTCGGCGCCACTACCAGCACCGGCGCGGTCAGCTCGCCGGCCTCGTGCGCCCGGCACAGCAGCGCCAGCGTCTGCAGCGTCTTGCCCAGCCCCATGTCGTCGGCGAGCACCCCGCCCAGGCCGAGGTCCCACAGCACCGACAGCCACTGGTAGCCCTCGAGCTGGTAGGGCCGCAGCCGCGCGGCCAGCGACGCCGGTGCCGGGGACGGCGGCGCGGCCTGGACCTCCAGCAGCCGGCCGACGTCGCGCTCCCACCGCTCGCTCTGCTCGTCGACCACGCCCAGCTCGACGAGCTCCTCCCACAGCCCGGCCTGGTAACGGCTGATCCGCAGGTCGGGCTCGTCGGTGGCATCGGTCTCCTGCAGCGCCCGCGCCTCGTCGAGCAGCCGGCGCAGCCGGTCGAACTCCGGCCGGCGGACGTCGAACCACGTGCCGCTGGGCAGCAGCAGGAACTCCTCGCCCAGCGCCAGCGCCGCGAAGACCTGGACGAACGGGATCTCCTCCCCGTCGACGCGCACGGTGACGCCCAGGTCGAACCAGTCGCCGTCGGCGGTGTCGGTGGCCGACACCGTCACGACGGGCGCGGCGTCGGACCGGCGGTAGTCGGGCGGCTCGCCGACCTGCTCGACCCGCACGCCGGCCGCGGCCAGCCGGGGCAGCCACTCGGCGGTGAGGACGGCGGCGTCGATGCCCTGCAGCTCCGCGGTGGGCACCGGCCGCTGGGGGTGCCCGCGGAACAGCCGGGTCAGCCGCTCGGGCGGCAGCGGCAGGGCGCGGATCAGCCGGTCCTCGGCGGCGGCGTCCCGCCCGGTGTCGGGGACGACGCCCGTGCCGCGGGCCAGCGGCAGCCGCCGCACGTCGTCCCCCGTCCGGTAGAGCACCGACCAGCCGAGCGCGGCCCGGTGGCCCGGCTCGTGCTCGACCCGCAGGCACAGCTCCGGCGGCCGCACCTCGGGCAGCTCCACCGAGGTCGAGCGGACCGGCAGCGCGCGGCGCAGCGCCGGGTAGAAGCCGCCGAGGAACCGCTCCCGGTCGGCGGCGGGCACCCGCACGACCCGCGCCGACAGCAGCTTCTGCACCCCGCGCGGCACCTGCTCCAGCGCGGTGAGCACCAGCCCGCCGCCGTCGGGGACCAGCACCGCCCCGTGCGCCGGGTCGCCGATGGGCGTCAGGTCCCCGGCGGGCACGCGGACGTCGTCGGCCAGGTGCACGACCGGCTCCAGGCGGAGGCCGCCCATGCCGTCGTCGTGCACGTCGACCACGAGCTCGCCGGGCTCGGGCAGCAGCCGCACCGGCCGGCCGTCCCGGGTCAGCAGGGTGACGCCGTCCTCCACCGCGCGCCGCAGCGCCGGCCACACCCCGGGCCCGAACTCCTCCAGCACCACCGGCGGCTCGGCCGTGTTGCCGTACCAGTGGTTCTGCCCGCGCACGCGGGAGGCCTCGTACAGCCCGAGCAGCGCAGCCACGTGCGCCGGGTCGCGGTTGGTGTGCCGCTCGTGCGGGAGGTTCCGCCACGACACCCCGGTCCGCACCCACTTCGCCCGGGCGCCCGGGACCACCGGCTGCAGCCGGACGGTCGTCGGACGGTTCGGCCGCTCCTCGACCTGGAACTGCACGCCCATGGGCACGAACGGCCGCGCCCCCGGCCGGCCGGGCTCCTGCACCAGGTCGGCGAGCACGCGTTCCCACGTCGGCTGCGGCGCCGGGACGGCGGCCGGTGTCCCGTACGGGTCGACGGACACCGCGCGGTCGCGGGCAGTGAGGAGCATCGCGGCGACGTGCTTGCAGTTCACCGCGACCGGGCAGCTGCACGCCCCCCGCCAGCGGTCGTCGGCCCGGTCGTAGCGGGCGAACGCGTGGTAGAGCAACCCGCCGCTGCCGGCGACGTCGGCGCCGACCTCCAGCCCGCCGGGCCGGAGCTCGAGGTCGAGCACCCGGCCGTCGCGGGCGTAGGCGGCGCCGCGGCGGAACGCGTCCTCGCCGACCGACCGGCGGACCACCGGGTCGGCGAGCAGGATGCGGAGCTCCTCGGGCACGGATCGAGCGTAGGAGCCGGGGACGACCGGTCTCGGGCCGTCCACACTCACGCTCGGGCCGGACGGGATCTGTGGACAACGGGGAGATGAGTCGTGGCGAGCTGCCACGGTGCCCGCCATGACGACGTCCCTCCCGCCCTTCCCAACCGCTCCGCCTGGCAGGCTCGCCCGTCCCGTCCCCGCCGCCGTGCCGCGACGTCGGTTCCGGAGCCGGTCGACAGCGACTCTCGGCTTCGCGCTCGTGACGGCCGCCGCAGGCCTGTTCGCACTCGACGGCGACTCCCGCCCCGCGTTAGCCGGACCGCTCACCCCACGCATGGCGGTCGAGGCCTACTTCGCCACCACAGGCACCTTCGACGGCGAATCACGCTGGGAGCTCATGTGCCGTGCCGAGCAGCAGAAGCTGGGTTCGCGTCAGGCCTATCTGCGGTCCATCGCCGAGCTGCGGCGGACACATCCCGACCCGTACGCCCCCGACTCGCACGTCATCGGCATGCGGAGCGCGGATCCCGCCGAGGGCGACGGCTTCGCGGTCACCCTCGCCTTGACCGGCGGAGGTGGCTCTGGATGGGTCGGCGAGGTGCTCGTCGTCTGGGAACGCGGCGGCTTCCGCGTCTGTGGCGTCCTCTGAGCCGACGGGTCCACCATGGGGTCCGGCCGAAGGACCAGGGAGGAGCGACCGTGCCCACCGCCCGGAAGCGAACCGCCCTGCTCGCGCTGCTCCTGGCGGTGTCTCCGGGGTGCACGGCGACCGCGGACGAGCCGGCGCCGGACGTATCCTTCGACGAGGTGCTCGGCACCCTCGACCTCGACGAGGCCGTGGGGACGGACGCGCGGATGTCGTCCCTCGCCGCCCGGCCGACCGGTGGCGCCGTCGTCCTCCTCGACACCGGCGACGGCGGGGTGCTGGTCGACCTCCTGGTCCAGGACGGCGAGCCGCGGGCCGGGGACGCCACGCCCGTGGCCTCGAGCGGCGAGGTGCTCGTGACCCCGGGCGGCATCCCGCTCGTCGTCGGCACCGGCGCGACGGGCGACACGCTCGAGCTGGTCGACGGCCCGGCCACCACCTCGCTGGGCGCCGCACCGGAGGTCGTCGCCGCGGCCCTCACCCCCGACGGCACGACCCTCGTCGTGGCCGCGGCCGACCGGCAGCTGATCGCCGTCGACCCCGCCACCGGGCAGGCGACCGCCACCGGCGAGGTGCCGGCGGGCACCGTCACCCGGCTGGCGGCCCGTCCCGACGGCGGGGTCGCCGCCCTCCTCGCGACCGACGACGGCCGGGGCACCGCGCTGCTCCGCCTCGACGCCGAACTACGGCCGGACGGCGACCCGGTCGAGCTGGTCCCCAAGGAGGCCACCCGCCCGGCGGACCTGCAGGTCACCGACGACGACACCGTCGTGGTCACGCTCACCACCGCCGACTCCGGCCGGCTGCTCACCGTCACGGGCGAGGAGGTGGGCCTCACCGTCGACCTCGGCCGCAGCGCCGACTCCGGCCTCGACCTGGTGGTCAGCCCCGACGGCCGTTACGCCACCGTGCCGCTGGCCGCGCTGCAGGAGGAGGCCCGCGTCGCCACGTTCGACCTGCGCGACGGCGAGCAGGTGGGCGAGACCGTGCTGTGCGACGGCTTCGGCAGCCTCGGCGCCACCGTCCTCTCCCTCGACGGCGACATCCTCGTGGTCACCGGCGTCTGCCTGGCCGACGGCGCCACCCGCGCCTGGCTCCTCGGCCGCTGACGCGGACGCACCCCGCCTCTAGAGCTGCAGATGCAGGCGCAGCGCGTCGTCGAGCGCCAGGAGCAGGTCCTCCGGCAGCCGCCCCAGGACCGGACCGACGCGCTCCACCGCCACCGACCGGACCTGTTCGGCTTGCGCCTTGGAGTCGACGCGCAAGCCGCAGGCGTCGGCAGGCAGGAGGGTCTGGAACGGGAACACCCGCGCCACGTTGCTGCTGAGCGGCACGACCGTCACGACCCCTCGGCCGAGGCGGGCCGCCGTGGCGTTCGCCTGGTCGTTGCTGACGATGACGGCGGGCCGGCGCTTGTTCGCCTCGCTGCCCCGCACGGGTTCCAGGTCGATGAGTCGGACCTCACCGCGGTGCATCCGCCGCCCCGTCGGCGACCGTCGACTCCCAGGCCTCCTGCTCCCCGGAACTCACCCACTCGTCCCACGCGGCGGCGTAGTCGTCCCTCAGGTCCGGCTGCCGGAGGAGGTGGAGCGCGCGCTGGATGACCGCCGACCGCGTGGTGAGACCGGACCTGCGGCGGTAGTCGTCCACGAGCGCGACGTCCTCGTCGGTCAGGCTGACGCTGAGCTTCACACCGGGATGCTACCGCGGTAGCACCTCGGGGGCGCGGCTCAGCACTCAATGCAGCGTGGGCCGGTAGACGAGCTCCAGGGTGCGGCCGTCGAGCGTCCGGCTCTCCAGCAGCTCGAGGTCGAAGTCGGCCGCGCCGGCGAGGACCGGGTCCGTGCCGGTCCGGCCGGTGATCACCGGGAAGAGGGTCAGCTGCACGCGGTCGACCAGGCCGGCGGCCATCAGCGACCGGTTCATCGACAGGCTGCCGTGCGAGCGCAGCGGCACCGGCGACTCCTCCTTGAGCCGGGCCACGACGTCGACGGCGTCCCCGACGGCCAGCGTCGCGTCGGGCCAGTCGAGCGGGCCCTCGAGCGTCGTCGACACCACCGTCGTCGGCATGTGCGTCATGCGGTGGTTGATCGGGTCGTCGGCCTCCGACACCCCCGTGGCGTCGCCCATGAACCCCACGAACTGCCGGAAGGTGGTGCCGCCGATCACCAGCCGCTGGTCGACCCGGTACTGCGCGAGGCGGCGGGCGAGGAACTCCGGCCCCTGCTTGCCCCAGTAGCCGCCCCAGTCCCCGAACTCGTCGTAGGAGCCGAAACCGTCGATGCTGCTGAAGACGTCCCAGGTGTAGCTCGCGGTCATCGATGACTCGGGTGCCGGTCGGTCGGTCCGCCACTGCAGACCGGCGACGGCGGCGGACCTCATCGGGCGCGGCTCAGTCCCACCACAGCGTCCACACCGGCTCGCCGACCAGGCAGCGGGCCAGGCCCTCGACCGTGCCGCCCGCCCGCCAGCCGAAGGCGTCCGTCGGCCCGTCGAGGGAGATGACGTCGCGGCACAGCGCGGTCACCTCCGCGGCGATCGGCAGCGCCTCCTCCAGGGACGCCGGCGGGTGCGGCAGCAGCAGCGTCATCCGGGCGAACCCCAGCCCGGCGAGGACGACGCCGAACCGGTCCTCCCAGCTGCGCAGCACCGCGGCGACCTCCTCGGTGCGGCGGTAGTTGCAGGCGCCGTACCAGCCGATCACGGCGACCGCGTCCGCCGGTCGGTCGCAGCGCACCAGGCCCAGCCGCGACAGCCCGAAGCGGTCGAGCCGGTCCCCCGGCACCGACGCCGGCTCCCCGCGGACGGGCAGCGGCGGCGCCAGCCCGGGGAAGGGCGCGCCGAACGGCCGCAGGTGCTCGACGTACGGGTTCTCGCCCATGGGCACGAGCCAGCCCGCCCACGCGCCGGCCAGGAGCTCGGCCGGGTCGAGCGCCTCGACGTCCGCGACCGGCACCGGGTCGAACTCGCCCGCGTCCCAGGGCCGCTGGGTCGCCGCGTACTCCAGCGGCATGGTCAGCAGCGGCCACAGCCCCGTGTCGGGGAACCGGTCCACCAGCCCCCGCCACCGCTGCGCACCGCCGACGACCTCCTCGTCGGTCAGCCACATCGCCGGCGCCGGGGTCGCCCGGACCGGCCGGCCGGCACCCAGGTAGACCTCGCCCAGCCGCAGCGGCCCCGGCGGCGGCAGGTCGGCCGAGGTCGACCGGACCGGACCGAGCTCGGCCAGCACCGGCACGTCGAGGCGGCCGGCGGAGGAGGAGTCGAACAGCGGCAGGGAGGAGCGTGAGCGGGTCATGCCACGACCCTCCGCCGGCGCTCCGCGCGCAGGCCCCGCCGTCCGCGATCTGTGGATCGGGCCCCGGGTTGGGGACGGCGACCTCAGGCCGGGTCGACCTGGGGACGGCGACCTCAGGCCGGGTCGACCTCCACCCGGCCGTGCCGCAGCACCGTCTGCCCGCCCGACTCCGCCTCGAACGCGAACGCGTGCCGGCCGCCGTCCGCGGGCCCCGCGTCGTACACCCCCACCGCGATCTCGTCGCCGGGGAACGCGTAGCGGGCGAAGCGCACCGCGATCCGCCGGATCCGGTGCGGCTCCCCGCCCGCGGCCAGCGCCACCAGCGCCCGGCTCGCGATGCCGAGCGTGCACAGCCCTTGCAGGAACTTCCCGCGGTCGCCGGTCATGGGCCGCGCCGCGCGGTCGTCGACATGGATCACGGCCCGATCCCCCGACGCCCCGGCGTAGCGGAAGGTCTGGTCGGCCGTCGTCGCCAGGACCAGCGAGCCGACCCGCCGCGAGCGGGCCTCCTCCGGGAACGTGTGGTCGGCCATCGGCCGGCCCCGGTCGCCGCCGGTGACCTCGCCCAGGTACATCACCGACCAGAAGTGCTCGTAGACCAGGTCGCCGGCCTCGTCGACGCTGGCGACGCGGCTGAACAGGTTGAGCCCTCCGCGGTTGGTGACGGCCGAGCCGACCTCCGCGGTGGTCCGCAGCACCGTCCCCGGCCGCAGCGGGCGGTGGATGTACAGGTCGGTCTCGCCGTGCCCGGCGCCCCGCCCGCCGGTCAGCGCCTCGTGGTCGGGGCGCAGCACCGAGGCCAGGAACGGCTGCAGCCCGGGCACCACCGCGTACGTGGGCGGCACCGCGCGGCCGTCCTGGTAGCGCGGGTCGTCGTCGTTGACCGCCAGCGCGAAGGCCGCGATCTCCCCCGGGTCGCTGGAGCTCTCGACCGCCCCGGTGACGTGCCCGAACGGGATCCTCGTGGTGTCCATGGGCTCTTCCTAGCGGTCGGCGACGCACCGATCCCTGGCCGCGGACCGCGCGGGCGAGGACCCTGGCACCCGGCGGCAGCGTCGCCGTCCGGGAGGGGGAACACCGTGTACGCCCGATCCACCACCATCCGCGGCCTCACCGCCGCCGTCGACGCCGGCATCGCCTACATGCGCGAGGAGGCGCTGCCGGCCGTCCAGCAGATGCCCGGCTGCGTCGGGCTGTCGCTGCTCGTCGACCGCGACACCGGCCGCTCCATCGCCACCTCCGCGTGGCGCGACGAGGAGGCCATGCACGCCAGCGCCGCCCTCGTGCACCCGATGCGCAACCAGCTGGTCGCGGCCTTCGGCGCCGAGATCGAGGTGCACGAGTGGGAGATCGCCGTCCTGCACCGGGCGCACGCCATGCACGACCGCGGCGCCGCCCGGCTGACTTGGGTGCGCGTCGACGACGGGCAGATGGACCGGTTCCTCGAGGCCTACCGCGAGGTCCTCGTGCCGCGGCTGGAGGAGCTGCCCAACTTCTGCAGCCTCAGCCTGCTCGCCGACCGGGCGAACGACCGCGCGGTCAGCACGGTCACCTTCCACAGCCGGGTGGCGCTGGAGGCGGTGCGCGACCGCGCCCGCATGATGCGCGACGAGTTCACCCGGTCGGTCGGCGCGCGGGTGCTCGACGTCGCCGAGACCGACGTCGTCCTCTCCCACCTGCGGGTGCCTGAACTGGTGTAGCCCCGAACTGGTGTAGTCCCTAGCCGGCCAGCAGCCCCATCAGCGCCTCGCGGTGCTCGGCGGGCAAGCCGAACAGCAGCTGCGAGCTCTTGGCGCGCCGGTAGTACAAGTGCGCCGGGTGCTCCCAGGTGAACCCGATCCCGCCGTGCACCTGGATGTTCGACGCCGCCGCCTCGAAGTACGCGTCGCCGCAGAACGACGCCGCCACCCGCGCGGCCATCGGCAGGTCGCGCGAGCCGGCGTCCACCGCCGCCAGCGCCGCCGCGGCCGCGACCCGCATCCGCTCGACGTCGATGAGCACGTCCGCGCACCGGTGCTTGACCGCCTGGAACGACCCGATCGCCCGGCCGAACTGGTAGCGGGTCCGCGCGTACTCCACGGCCGTCTCGAGCACCCGCTGCGCTCCGCCCACCTGCTCGGCGGCCAGCCCGGCCAGCGCCCGGTCCAGCATCGCCGCGCGCACCCGGTCGCCGTCGCCCTGCCCGCCCACCAGCGTCGCCGGCGTCGCGTGCAGCTCCACCCGCGCCTGCCGGCGGGTGAGGTCCAGCGTGCGCAGCGGCGTCCGCGACAGGCCGCCGGCCGCGGTGTCCACCGCGAACAGCGACGTCCCGCCCTCGCACGCGGCGAACACCAGCAGCAGGTCCGCGCCCGCGCCCTCGACGACGCCGTCCGTCGTCCCGTCCACCAGCCAGCCGCGCGACCCGGCGACCGCCTCGCACGACGGCGCTCCGGCCAGGCCGCCCACGGCCACCCGCAGCGACCCGTCGGCGATCCCGGGCAGGTACCTCGCGTGCGCCGCGCCGTCCCCGGCCAGCAGCAGCGCCGAGGCGCCGAGCACCACGGTGGACAGGAGCGGCGCGGGCAGCAGCGCCCGGCCCGCCTCCTCCAGGACGACGCCGAGCTCGCCGAACCCGGCGCCGGCCCCGCCGAACTCCTCGGGGACGACCAGGCCGGTCAGCCCGAGGTCGGCCAGCCGCGCCCACAGCCCCGCGTCGAACCCGGTCGGCGAGTCGGCGATCCGCCGCACCTCCGCCTCGGGCACCACCGACTCGAGGAAGCCCCGCACCGTCGTCCGCAGGTCCTCCGCCACCGAGGTCACGAGCGGCCACCCCCCGCCTTGAGCTCGCGGAACGGCACGTCCCGGTCGACCGCCGGTTCCCGGGGCAGCCCGAGCACCCGCTCGCCCAGGATGTTCTTCATGATCTCCGGCGTGCCGCCGGCGATGGCGCCGCCCGGCGCGCCCAGCAGCGCCTGCGTCCAGCGCTCGGCGTCGGCGTCGTCGGCCGGCCACGCGGTTCCGGCGGCGCCGAGGAGCTCCAGCCCCACCTCGGCCGCGTGCCGGGACAGCTGCGCGCCGGCCAGCTTGGCCACCGACCCCTGCGGACCCGGGGTGCGGCCGGCCTTGACGTCCTCGCGGATCCGGCTCGACAGCAGCTCCATCAGCCGCTCCTCCACGAACACCGACGCCAGCGACTGCCGCAGCACCGGGTCGGCCAGCCCGCCGCGGCGCCGGGCCAGGTCGGCCAGCGCCGCGAACTCCCCACCGCCCAGCCCGCCGGCCCAGCCCGCCGCTGCCCGCGCCGATCGACACCCGCTCGTTCATCAGCGTCGTGACGGCGGCCTGCCAGCCGCGGCCGACCTCGCCGACGACGGCGTCCCCGGGCAGGTGCACGTCGTCGAAGAAGACCTCGTTGAAGTTCGCCCCGCCGCTGATCTGCCGCAGCGGCCGGATCGTCACCCCCGGTGCCCGCATGTCGACGACGAACATCGTCAGCCCCCGGTGCTTGGGGACGTCGGGATCGGTCCGCGCCAGCAGCAGGCCGAAGTCGGAGTAGTGGGCGCCCGAGGTCCACACCTTCTGCCCGTCGACCACCCAGTCCGCGCCGTCGCGCACCGCCCGGGTGCGCAGCGAGGCCACGTCGGACCCCGCGCCGGGCTCGGAGAACAGCTGGCACCACACCTCGTCACCGCGCAGCATCCGCGCCAGGTGCCGGTCGCGCTGCTGCTGGCTGCCCACCTCGAGCAGCGTCGGCGCGCACATGCCCAGCCCGATCAGCAGCGGCAGCGTGGGGACGGCGTAGGGCTCGGCCTCCTCGTTGAACGCCAACTGGTGCGCCGTGGTCAGCCCCTGCCCGCCGTACTCGACCGGCCAGGTGATCCCGGCCAGGTGCGCGTCGAACAGCGCGGCCTGGAACCGGCGGGCGACCTCCACGCCGTCCGGCGACTCCGTAACCCCGCCGGTCAGGGCGACGTGCTCGGCGAACCACGTGCGCACGCGCGCGCGGAACGCGTCGAGGGGCTCGTCGGCCGAGGGTCGCGCCACGCTGCGCTCCTGGAGCTTCCGGACGCGCGCCGAGGGCGCGGGTCACACGGGAGGTTGCCCGCGGAAACTACAAGGGTGCGGCCGCAGCGTCGAGAGCGGAGCTCAGCGGGGGCGGCCGGCGCTGCGGCGCCACCGGGGGACGTCGCGGGAGTCCGGCACAGCTTCCCCGGCGTCCGGCACAGCTTCCCCGGCGTCCGGCACGGCCTCCCCGGCGTCCGGCACGGCCTGCCCGGCGGCGGACCCGGTGGTCACCCGGCCCGGCTCGGTGGTCACCCGGCCCGGCTCGGTGGTCGCCCGGCCCGGCTCGGCGAGGCGGCTGCAGGCCGGGCAGCGGCCGACGACGCCGTGGTCGCACCCGAACAACCAGCCCATCCCTGCCCTCCCTCGTCGTCGCGATCCCTGATCAGGGAACACGCCGGCGCGGGGCAGGGACACGGTCGGGCGAGAGCCGTGGCCCGAAGGGGTGAGCCGGCTACGCGGGCACCCCGGGACGGCGGCGGGCGGTGCGCACGGTCCGGGCGGCGCTGCGGGCCAGCCGGATCGGGCCCGTGTCCCACAGGGCGCGCAGCGGGTCGTCGCCACCGGCGGCCGGAGCCTCGGCGGGCGCCGGCGCCGGGGCGGCCGGCTGCTGCCGGGCCGCGGCGGCTGCGGCGGCCGCGGCCAGTGCCGTCCGCCGGCGGGCCAGGACGGCCTCCTTCTGCCGGTCGACCCGTTCCTTCTCGGCCAGGACCAGCAGCTCCTCCTGCGCCTGCGCGATCTCCAGCCGGGACCGCTTCTGCAGCTCCTCGACCTCGACGTCGCCGCGGTCGCGCAGCGCGGCCAGCTCGTCGTAGGCCGACGGCGGGCCGAAGTTCAGCAGCAGCTTGACCAGCACCGGCAGCAGCTCGACGCAGAGGAAGAGCAACGACAGCATCGTCTTGGCCGCCCACAGCGTGGTGCTGCTGTCGCTGAGCCGGTCCAGGGCCTCCAGCCGCAGCAGGATGCCGCCGGACCCCTCGTTGGTGTCGTCGAACTGCGCCTGCAGCCGGTCCTGCTCGGCGGTCAGCCGCGCGAGCTGCTCCTGGTCGGTCGCCAGCGAGGACGACGCCAGCGCGAAGCTGCGGTCCTCGGCGTCGGCGGCGGCCGCGCGGGCGTCGTCCAGGGCGGTGCGCGCGGCGGTCACCGCGACGGCCGCGGCGTCGGCGGCGGCGCGCGCCTCGACGTAGGCCTGGCCGGTGCCGGCGGCGCCGGTGCCGCAGGTGCCGTCGAGCTCGCACTGGGCGCGGGCCTGCAGCTCCTGGTGGGTGGCGACGGCCTGGTCCAGGGCGGCCTGCCGGGCGGCGACCTCGGTCTGCACGCCGGCCAGCGCCGGGTCGGCGGCGCCGCCGGTGGCCACGATCTGCTCCCCGAGGGCGACCCGCTCGGACAGCTCCGGCAGCCCGGCGAAGCGCGCGTCGGCCTCCAGCGAGGTGCGGTACCCGTCGGCGGCCTCGGCCTGCATCGTGACGATCTCGGTGTCGATCTCCTTGTGGAAGACCTGCAGCGTCAGCGGGGTCGCGATCACCACCCCCAGCACCAGGGCGAGCCCCAGCCGCGGGATCGCCAGCGCGATGTTGCGGCCCACCGACGCGTCGTGCGCCATGCCGACCAGCAGCATCCGGTCGAGGTTGACGACGACGAAGCCCCAGCCCAGGCCCACCAGCACCGCGATCGGCCACCACACGCCCAGCGCCATCGCCACGGCGAAGGCCATCGACAGGACGGCGAGCCCGCCGGTGCTCAGCAGCACGCCGCCGAGCGCCACGAACCGCGGCCGCGCCCCCGGGGCCACCTCCAGCAGCTCCGGCCGGGCTCCGCCGAGGGTCGCGAGGCCGTCCCCGATGCGCCGTCGTCCTGCCATGCCCTCCTCATCGGCAGTCCGGCGCGGTCACGGAACGGTGACGAGGGCTACTCCCGGCTCGCGAGGACCCGCTCGGTCTCCCGCCCGGTGCTCGGGTTGCGGACGCCGGCCCGCGATCCGGCCAGCTTCGCCGTCAGGTGCTCCCCGACCGTCACCGGCAGGTACCGGTCGGGGTGCGCGGCGTCCACGCACTGCGGCAGCGTCTGGACCACCGCGTCGATGTCGCCGTCGCAGAAGAAGGCCGCCGACCGGCGCCGCTGCACGGTGCCGTCGACGACCGGCGGCTTCACCCGGTGCAGCGTCGACAGCCAGCGGTCGTTGGTCCAGCGGCCGGTGAGGTCGCCCAGGTTGACCAGCAGCGCGCCCTCCGCCGGGCGGACGTCGTGCCAGGCGCCGTCGCCGCCGAGCACCTGCAGGCCGGGCACCGGGTCGGCCCACAGCACGGTGAGGATCCCGTAGTCGGTGTGCGCGCCCATGCCGGTCAGGTCGTCGCCGACGTCGGCCGTGCCCGGCGGCAGCGCGTAGTGGTTCATCCGGAGGACGTCGACGGAGTGGTCGAGGTAGGCGTCGAAGAAGGCCGCGGGCAGGCCGAGCGCGTCGGCGGCGACCCGGGTGAGCGTGCGGGCGACCCGGCGGGCCTCGGTGAAGTAGGTCCACACGCGGTCGGCGAATCCCGGCACCTCCGCCGGCCACAGGTTCTCCGCGTAGTGGTCGGCAGGGAGGTCGTCGCGGCCGTAGGTGGACCGCGCGGCGCCGACGTTGAACGCCTCGAAGAAGTCGTTGCCGGCGGCGTCCACACCGAGGGAGAGCGACAGCGCCTCCGACCGCGGCGGGCTGTACCCGCGGTTGATCTCCGGCGGTGTCCGGTAGGTCTTCTTGGTCGCGGGGTCCAGCGCGAAGAACTCGTCCATGGCGCTCGTCAGGCCGGCGACCACGTCGTCCGGCACGCCGTGCTCGACCACCTGGACGAAGCCGACCTCGCGGCAGGCCGCGTCGAAGGCCGCGGCGACGGCCGCCCGGTCCCCCTCCCCGATCACGTACGGCGAGATGTCGACGACGGGCACCCGGAAGCTCACGCCCACCGACGCTAGGCGCGCGGCGTTACGCCGCGGTGTCGCCGCAGGAACGCCCGAGGTCTGCGGTGCCGGGTGGGACGTCGCGCGCCACCCCGTGCGGGACCTCCGGTGTGCTGCACTCCTGGCCGTGCTGACCACCAGCCTCGACGCCGCGCGCACGGTAACGGTCCGCGAGGTCCCCGAGCCGGTCGTCGAGCGGCCCACCGACGCGCTCGTGCGGGTCACCGCCACCTGCATCTGCGGTTCGGACCTGCACTCCTACCGCGGGGCCGGCGCCGGGCTGCCACTGCTCATGGGCCACGAGTTCCTCGCCGTCGTCACCGACGTCGGCCCGGCCGTCACCACCGTCGCGCCCGGCGACCTGGTGGTCCCGCACTTCGCGGTCGTCGACGGCAGCTGCGCCAGCTGCCGCCGCGGCGTCCCCGGGTCCTGCGCGCGGCTGTCCTTCTACGGGCTGCCGGACGCCGAGGGCCTGCCCACCGTGGGCGGCCAGTCGGAGCTGGTCCGGGTGCCGCTGGCCGACGGCACGCTGGTCCGCGTCCCCGGCGACCGGCC
This sequence comes from Trujillonella humicola, assembly GCF_046233715.1. Taxonomy (NCBI): domain Bacteria; kingdom Bacillati; phylum Actinomycetota; class Actinomycetes; order Geodermatophilales; family Geodermatophilaceae; genus Trujillonella; species Trujillonella humicola. The sequence goes on from NZ_JBJNRJ010000041.1 coordinate 37,061, forward strand.
CGCCGACGTCACCGACGCCGACTTGCTGGCGCTGGCCGACGTCATGGGTACCGGCCACCACGCGGCGGTGAGCTCCGGCGTCGGCCCCGGCTCGACCGTGGTGGTCGTCGGCGACGGGGCGGTCGGCCTGTGCGCGGTGCTCGCCGCCCGCCGGCTGGGCGCCGCGCGGGTGGTGGCGATGTCCCGGCACCCCGCCAGGGCGGCGCTGGCCCGGGAGCTCGGCGCCACCGACGTCGTCGCCGAGCGCGGCCGGGACGGCGTGGCCGCGGTCCGCGAGCTGCTCGGCCGCGACGGCGCCGACGCGGTGTGCGAGTGCGTGGGCAGCCAGGACGCCGTCGACACCGCCGTGGCGCTGGCCCGCCCGGGCGGCGCGGTCGGCTTCGTCGGCGCGCCGCAGGCGGTCCTGCCGTTCCGCCGCCTGTTCATGAGGAACGTCCGCGCCGGCGGCGGGGTCGCGCCGGTGCGCACGTACCTGCCCGGGCTGCTGGACGCCGTCCTCACCGGCGGCCTGCGCCCCGGCCGGGTGTTCGACCGGGAGCTGCCGCTGCGCGAGGCCGCCGAGGGCTACCGGGCGATGGACGCCCGGGAGGCGGTCAAGGTGCTGCTGCGCCCCTGACCGCCGATGTGGCTACTTCGGCGGGGGGATACCTAGCCGAAGTAGCCACTTCGGCGGGGAACCCCGCCGAAGTGGCTACTTCGGCTACTTCTTCGCGGCCTGGCGGCGCATGGACCACATCTGCGCCGGACGCTCGAACTGCGTGGCGACCTCCCACGAGACCGCGGTCGCCGTCTCCTTGCGGAAGTTGCCCACGGTCACCCGCGCCAGCTCCGGGTCGGCGGCGACGCGGGCGGCCAGCTCACGGGCGCGGGACTCGACGGCGTCGGCGTCCACGGCCTCCCAGGCCAGCCCCAGCTCGACGGCCTTGGCGCCGCTGATCTCCTCGCCGAACAGCACCATCGCCGCGGCGGCCTCCCGGCCGATCAGCCGGGACAGGATGACGAAGTGCCCGCCGCCGGGGTGCATGCCGCGCTTGAGGAAGCCGGCCAGCAGCCGGGCGTCGGAGGCGACGACGCGCAGGTCGGTGGCCAGCAGCATGTTCATCCCGGCGCCGACCGCCGAGCCGCGGACGGCGGCGATCGTGGGCACCTTCACCTGGCCCAGCCGGTAGAAGGAGTCGTAGATCGACGTCATGCCGTCGTAGAGGTCGGGGCGGGCCGGGTCCTCGCCGGCGGCGGTCAGCGTGGCGACGTCGCCCCCGGCGCAGAACGACTTGCCGACCGCGGTCACGACGAGCGCGCCGACCTCGGGACGGGCGTCGACCTCCTCGAGCACCCCGATCAGCTCCCGGGCCATCCCCGGGGTGAGCGCGTTGCGCCGGTCGGGCGCGTTCAGCGTCACGACGGCCACCCCGCCGTCGACCTCGAGCAGGACCTCGCCGGAGCCGGACTCGGACACGCGTGCACCTCTTCTGCGTCGGGAACCCTTCGCAGGCATCAGACCACGTGCCCCGGCGCGGGGACCAAGCCGGGCACCAGCGCGCCGCAAGGAGCGCACCCGACGCTGAGCGCGTGACACGCCCGACCCCCGCCCGCGCCCTGGTCCCCGCCCTGATGGCCGCCGCCCTCGCCGGCTGCACCACCGCCGTCGCCGGCACGGCCGCGCCCGACCTCGGCACGGCCTTCACCGAGCGCGTCGACGGGGTGTCGCTGACCGACGTCATCGACGACCCGCAGCACTACCTCGCCGACCTCGCCGCCGCACCCGACGGCACCGTCGTCGCGCTCATGGCCGGCACCTCCGAGGAGGACGCGGTCGTGGTGCGGCTGGCGCCGGGCGAGGACGGGCTCGCGGTGCTGGGCACCGTCCCGGTCCCGCCGATCGAGGACGACCCCGGCCTGCACGTGGCCGCCGACGGCACCGTCGTCGTCGTCGGCACCGCCGACGCCGAGGACACCGGGGAGCAGGTCGTGCTCGCCACCGTCGCCCCCGGCGCGGACTCGGCCGGGACCGTCGACCTCGAGCACGCGTACGGCGACTTCCTCCCGCAGGTCGGCGGCACCGCGCTCAGCCCGGACGGGCGGGTCCTGTACGTCTCCTTCGGCTACCACGACGACGTCCCCGGGCGGGTCGTCGCCTTCGACGCGGCCACCGGCGAGGTCCTGGACGAGGTCGACGTCGACCCCGGCAGCGGCCCCGGCGGGCACTACGGCCGGCACCTCGCCGTCCGCCCCGCCGGTGGCGTCGCCGTCCTGGTCAGCGCCTACGACGACGGGGCCGGCGACGACACCCCGCGCGCCGTGCTCGTCGAGTACGACGCCGGCCTGGAGCCGGTCGGCGAGCCGGTGACCCTGCTGCCCGATGCGGTGGAGAGCATCAGCCGGGAGCTGTTCGCCCTGCCCGGCGGCGGCTGGCTCGCGGTCGCCGTCGACGGCACCTACCAGTCCTCGCGGGTCCGCCTGGTGGTCGTCCGCGACGGCGCGGTCGACCGGGTGCACGCCCTCGACGAGGTGGTCGACCTGGAGGCCGTCCCCGACGACGTCGACCTCGGGCCCGGTGGCCACTACCTCTACGTGCCGTGGACCGGTGGGGACGGCGACACCCACGGCGTCACCACGGTGGACCTCGCCACCGGCGAGGCGGTCGCGCAGGTCCCGCTGTGCGACGGCCCGGGCTTCGCGGCGACCGTGGCGGTCGGGTCCGACGGGACCGAACTGGTCGCCGGCGGTGGCTGCGGCGAGGGCGACCGGGAGGACGTCGCCGTCCTCCTGCGCTGAGCGACGCCCCCCGCCGGCCGGCGGCCCGGCGGTCCCCAAGACGGGTCCGAGTGGCGTGCAAGCGCCCGATCCGATCCTGGCGGCGTCCCTCCCCACCTCCCCCGGAGCCCCCGATGACCGCCCGACCCCCGCTGCCCACCCTGCTCGGCGCCGGCCTGCTGCTGGTCGCCGGCTGCTCGACCGCCGTGCCCGGCGTGGCGACGCACGAGCGGCCGCCGGCGGTCAGCGCCGGTCCGCTCACCGAGGAGCTCGGCGACCTCGACCTGGTGGAGGCGGTCGGGAACCCCGGCGCCCGGCTGTTCGACCTCGCCGCCCAGCCGGACGGCTCGACCCTGGCCCTGCTCGGCGACCCCGACGGGTACGGCCGCACCGGCTGGCTGGTGCGCCTGGTGCCCGGGCCGGGCGGCCTGCAGGTCGAGGAGGTCACCGAGCTGCCCGGCTTCGTCGAGTACTCGCAGGTCCTCACCGCCGGCGACGGCACGGTGGTCGTGGTCGGCGTCGCCCCCGGCGCGGAGGGGTACGGGCTCACCGTCGCCGCCGTGCACGACGGCGAGGTCGTCGAGCACCTCGTCGACGCCGGGGTCGACGGCACGCCGGACACGACGGCCGCGGCGCTCAGCCCCGACGGCACGACGGTGTACGTCGCCGGGTACTGGCGCGAGGACGGCGAGGGCAGCCGGCTGCTGGCCGTCGACGTCGGCAGCGGCGAGGTCGAGGAGAGCGCGCCGCTCGGCCTGGAGACGCCGGGCGAGGCGGTGCTCTACGACCTCGCGGTGGGCCCCGACGGTGACCTGCTCGCCCTGGCCGCGCTCGACCGGGACGCCGACGGGGAGGAGTCCGGCGCCGTCCTGGCGCGCTACGACCGGGACCTGGAGCCCGCCGCCGAGCCGGTCGAGCTCGTGGCCGACGAGCCCGACAGCGTCACCGGCGCCCTGCACGTGCGGCCCGACGGCACCGTGCTGGCCACCGTGACCGCCGGCCACTACGTCACCGGCGACCCGCGGCTGGTCGTCGTCCGCGGCGGCGAGGTCGTGGAGTCGATCGAGCTGGAGGACACCTCCGACGCCCCGCACCACCTCGCGGCCGACCCCGACGGGCGCTACGCCTACCTGCCGTACAACACCACCACGTACGAGCCCACCCTGGTCACGCTCGACCTCACCACCGGCGAGGTCGTCGCGTCGGTGCCGCTGTGCGGGGACGGCGGGGGTGGCGTCGGCTTCGTCGTCCTGGCCGCCGACGCCCGGACCGTCACCACCGGTTCGGCCTGCTTCGTGCGCGTCGGGGCGACCTCCACCGTCTCGCTGATCGGCTGAGCCGCCGTGTCCCGCCGTTCCGTCCCCGCCCGCGCCGTTCCCGCCCGTTCCGTCCCCGCCCGTTCCGTCCCCGTCCGCGCCGTCGCCGTCCGCGCCGTCCCCGTCCTCGGGGTCGCCGCGTTGCTGCTCGCCGCCGGCTGCACCGCCTCCCCGGCTCCCCCGTCCGGTGCCGACCGGCCCGCCGTGACGCAGCCGGCCGCCGACGGCGGCGCCCTGGACACGGTCGCCGGATCGCTCCCCGTGCCCGAGCGCGGCACGCTGACCACCCCGGAGGACGTCGCGGTCGGTCCCGACGGGGAGCCGGTGCTGCTGTTCGCCGTCGACGTCGACGCCGGCGGGCCGCTGGCCGTCGTCCGCCCCACGGCGAGGGACGGCTGGGCGGAGGTCGTGCTCGACGCCTACGACCGGCCGATCCGGGAGTCGGGGCTGGACGTCGCACCCGACGGCACCGTGGTCGTGGCCGGCTGGACCGGCGGGTCCGTGGCCGTCTCGCGGATCGCGCCGGACGGCACGGTGAGCACCGTTGCCGTCACCGCCGGGCTGCGCCCCGACACCGACCTGGTCAGCGCCACCGCCCTCTCCCCGGACGGCACCACGCTCTACCTGGCCGTGCATCGGGTGGGCGAGCCCCTCCGGCTGCTCGCCGTGGACGCGGGCACCGGCGCGGTCACCGTCGAGCGGGTGGTGCCGTCCACCGGGCAGGGGTCCAACCGCGCCGACGCGATCGCGGTGGCGGCCGACGGGACCGTGTTCGTGGGCCTGGACACCCACACAGCACCCGAGGGCGCGCAGACCGCCGAGCTGGCCCGCTTCAGCCCGGCGCTCGAGCCGGCCGGCACGGTGCCCCTGCTGCCGGGGACACCCGCGTACGACGTCCGCCGGCTGGCGGTGACACCCGAGGGGGCCGCGGTCCTGGTGGTCCACGACGGCGCGATCGGGGACGAGGCGAACGTGCTGGCGCTGGTGCTGGTCGCACCGGGCGCGGCGACGGCGACCCGCGTGGCCACCGTGTCGGAGGAGCAGGTCGTGGACTCCCTCGCCGTCGACCCGGAGGGCCGGTTCGCCTACCTCGGCGGGCTGCGGCAGCCGATCGGTGCCGACGCCGTCACGGTCACCGCCGTGGACCTGGCGACCGGCCGGGCCGGGCCCGGCGTGCCGCTGTGCGCCGGGTCGTCGGTGGACGCCCTCGTCGTCCCGGACGCCGGCGGGCCGGCGTTCGCGGCGGTGACCTGCGACGACGCGCGCACGACCGAGCTGGTCACCCTGACCTGAGCACTCGCCCGGCCGGACCGCGCGGTGATGGGTACGGTCAGCGGGGACGCCGACGTCGGAGGGGGATCCGATGGACGTCACTCTGATGCTGCCCAGCGCCGGTCCAGAACCGATCGGCGTGGACGACGCGCTCGACGCCGTCGTCGGCTACGCCCTCGGGCGCCGCCCGCTGCGCTTCCGCGCGCCCAACGCCCGCGAGGGCCGGTGGGTGCGGGTGCGGGCGTTCGCCTTCGACCGCTTCGACCGGCAACCGCCGGAGACCGGGCCCCGGATGACCGACCGGGACGTCCTGCTCGCCGAGGGGCTGCACGGCCGGCTCGACCCGGCGGGCTGGAGCGCGGTGCGCGCCGCGCTGGACGCGGCGCTGCCGGTGGCCGAGCGGGCGCTGCGGCGCGCCGCCCGGCGGGCGTTCTGGGAGCTGCCCGAGGAGGAGACGAGCGTGCTCGCCGAGCCGGGCACCGTGGGATCGGCGCTGCGGTCGCTGGCCGAGGGGCCGCACGGGCCCCACGTGCTGGCGGCGCTGCACCACCGCCGCCCGGAGCTGTTCCCGCTGCTGGACGGCATCACGCGGCGGCAGCTGTGGCCGCACACCGCCGAGGGCGACAGCGGGGTGCACGCGGTGGTGCTGCGCGAGCTGCAGGCGAACGCGGCGGCCTTCGCGCTGCTGGAGGCCCGGGTGGCGGCGGTCCTGGGCCACCGGGTGACCCGGCTGCGGCTGCACGACGTGCTGCTCTGGCTGGCCGGCTCGCTGCGCACGGAGGCGGCGGTGACCATGGGCCGCGAGGCGACGGAGTGGTCCGCCGTGGATCAGCGGGCGGTCCCGGTCCGGGTCTGAGCGCCGCCGCGCCGCACCTGGTCGGGAGTGCTGCCGAAGGCGGCGCGGAAGCCGCGGGAGAAGGTGGCCTGCTCCCGGAACCCCCACCGGTGCGCCACCTCCGCCACGGTGACGGCGGTGCCGCGCCGCTGCAGCTCCCGCCGGGCCGCCTCGAGCCGCCGTCGGCGCACGTAGCCGGCCGGGGTGAGCCCGCGGGCGGCGAAGACGCCGTACAGCGAACGGACCGAGACCCAGACCGCGGCGGCCAGCGCCTCGGGCGTCAGGCCGGGGTCGCCCAGGTGCGCGTCGACGTGGGCGGTGACCCGCCGCCAGGTGGCGTCGTCGGCCGGGCCGTCGTCGCCGGCCAGCGCCGCGGCCAGGAGGTCGATCGCCGCGTCGGCCACGGTGGCGCCCAGGCGGCCGTCCAGCCGGCCCGCTCCGGCCACGGCCGCGGAGAGCACCCCGGTGACCAACCCGGCCGCGGCCGGCCCGAGGAGGCGACGGTCGCCGGGCAGCGGCAGCCGGGTCCGCGGCACCAGGAGCGTCTGCTTGTGCAGCGGTCCGGGGACCCGGAAGCGGACCGCCTCGTCGGCGTGCCACACGAGGGCCGACCCCGCCGGGACGACGAGCCGCCGGCCGGCGAGCTCTACCTCCTCCCTGCCGGACCGCACGAACAGCACCCCGACCACGTCGTCGTCGGTCGCCGCCAGCTGCGGCCGGCCGCGCCGGCCCGCGCATGGCCCGCACCGGCAGTCCACGAGGGAGACGTCCCCGAGCCGGTACCGGGTGAGCTCGGCGCCGACCGGCGGCCCCCCGTCGTCACCGGCCGGGGTCAGCGCCCACGGGAGGTGCGTGGCGCTGACGATCTCGCGGAGGGCGTCGACCCGGTCCGGCTCCGGGAGCGCCGCCGTGCTCCACCGCTCCGCCGTCAGGGCCATGGGCGTCCTCCCGTCGGCCGCGCTGCCTGTCCGCACCCAACCCGCCGGTCCCCGGCCCGCGCAAGGCCTCCCCGCTCGCGGCCCTCCGCGGCGGACGTGCAGGGAACGCCCGGTCCCGTGCAGGCGTCGTCGTGACCGGCGCGGCCCACCGGCGCAGGGTCGCGGCATGCGAGAGGACATCGAGTTCCGCACCGAGGACGGCGTCACCCTGCGCGGGTGGCACTACTCCCCCGAGGGCGCCGCCGCCGACGCCCCCGCCCCGCTGGTGGTCATGGCGCACGGCTTCTCCGCCGTCAAGGAGCACCTGCTCGACGACTTCGCCGAGCGCTTCGCCGCCGGCGGGCTGGGCGTGCTGGTCTACGACAACCGCAACCTCGGGGCCAGCGACGGGACGCCGCGCGGGGAGATCGACCCCTGGCAGCAGATCCGCGACTACCGCACGGCGATCACCTGGGCGGGCACCCAGCCGTGGACCGACCCCGAGCGCATCGGGGTGTGGGGCTCCAGCTACAGCGGCGGGCACGTGCTCGTGGTGGCCGCGCTGGACCGGCGGGTCCGGGCCGTCGTCTCGCAGGTGCCGCTGGTGAGCGGCCTGGCCAACGCACGCCGGCTGATCCGTGCCGACGCGTTCGCCGGCCTGCGCGGGATGTTCGACGCCGACCGCGCGGCCCGCTACGCCGGGCAGCCGCCGGGCATGATTCCGGTGGCCTGGGAGAAGGAGCCGACCGAGGTGGCGGCGCTGCCCACCGAGGACACCCACGACTTCTTCTTCGGCCCCGTGCAGGAGCGCGCGCCGTCCTGGCGCAACGAGGTGACGCTGCGCTCGGTGGAGATGTTCGTCGAGTACGAGCCAGGCGCCTACATCGCGGACATCTCGCCCACCCCGCTGATGATGGTGGTGGCCACCCGCGACCACCTGACCGTCGCCGACCTCTCGCTGGAGTACTACGCCCGCGCCCGGGAGCCCAAGGAGCTGGTCCTGCTGCCGGTCGGGCACTTCGACGCCTACGTCGGCGACGCCTTCGCGCGGTCGGCACCGGCCCAGGTGCGCTGGTTCCGGGAGCACCTCGGCTGACGCGTGATCGTGTGTCGGCCGGCCCCGCGCGTGGGCATGCAGCGACGGTGAGACACCCTCTGTCAACCACCGGCTCAGGCGGCGTTGCCGAGGGCTCGGTTGCGGTTGGCTTGGTGGACGCCCTCGTCGTAGAGGACGCCTCGG
>NZ_JBJNRJ010000042.1:0-43545 GCF_046233715.1 Trujillonella humicola
GGCGCGCGGCCGCCGGGCCCCCCCCCGCGGCCCCCCCCCCCCCCCCGCCCCCCCCCCCCCCCCCCCCCCCCCCCCCCCCCCCCCCCCCCCCCCCTGGCCGCGCTGCGCCCGCTGGACCCGGCGCCGCTGCGCTCCCGCGGCGGGGTCCTGCGCCTGGTCGCGGGCCTGCTGCTGACCGTGCCCGGTGCCGCCCTGATGGGCGCCGGCGTCCTCGTCGGCGACGTGCTGCTGTCGGTGGCCGGTGGCGCGCTGAGCTTCCTCGGCGTGGTGCTGCTCGCCCAGCGCGCGGTGCCGCCGGTGGTGGCCGCCGCGGGCCGGCTGGTGCGCCGCGGCGGGGTCACCGCCCGGCTGGCCGGCGGCAACGCCACCCGCAACCCGCGCCGGACGGCGGCGACGGCGACGGCGCTGCTCATCGGCGTCACGCTCACCACGGCCATGGTGGTGGGTGCCGCCTCCACGCGGTCGACCGCGCAGGCCGGCCTCGAGGCGCAGTACCCGACCGACGTGGTGGTCACCGGGAACACCGAGGGCGGGGTCCCCGCGTCGCTGACCGGCCGCCTCGAGGCGCTCGACGGGGTGCGCGCCGCGGCCGGGCTGAGCGCCGGCGAGGTCACCGGGCCCGACGGCTACGACACCTGGACCCTCGGCGTCGACCCGGCCGAGGCCGCGCCGGTGCTGCGGTCCACCGAGGACCTGCCGCTGCCCGCCGAGGGCACCGCCGTCCTCCCCTGGTGGACCGTGGAGAACTGGGGCGTGCAGGCCGGTGACCGGGTCACCTTCACCGGTGACGGCGGCGCCCGGGACCTCACCGTCGCCCTGGGCGACACCGACCACCCGCTGCTCACCGCCGCCGACCTCAGGGCCCTCGACCCGGATGCGGTGGCCGACACGGTGTGGCTGCGCCTGGACGACGGCGCGGACACCGCCGCCGTGGTCGACGAGATCACCGACGTGGCCGGGTCGCTCGTGCCGACGGCCGCGGTCACCGGGCTGGCCAGCGAGCGGGCCGCGCTGGACCAGGTGCTCGACGTGCTGCTGCTCGTGGTGACCGGGCTGCTCGGCGTGGCGGTGCTCATCGCGCTGATCGGCGTCGGCAACACCCTGGCGCTGTCGGTGGTGGAGCGCCGGCAGGAGAACGGCCTGCTGCGCGCGCTCGGGCTGACCCGCGGGCAGGTGCGCGGCCTGCTGGCGTGGGAGGCGGCGCTGGTGGCCGGCGTCGCGGCGGTGCTCGGCGTGGCCCTGGGCACCGCCTACGGGCTGACCGGCGTCGCGTCGGTGCTCGGCGAGTACGGCGAGGTGGTGATCAGCATGCCGTGGCTCCAGGTGACCGCCATCGTCGTCGTCGCCACCGTGGCGGGGCTGCTCGCCTCGGTGCTGCCGGCCCGCCGCGCCGCCCGCACGCCCCCGGTGGCCGCCCTGGCGAGCTGAGTGGAGTGCCACGGGCGAGGTTTCCTCGCCCGTGGCACTCCACTCAGCCCAGCCAGGCCTCGCGGACCTGCTCGGCCACCGCGGCGGCCTGGGCCCGGCCGGCCTCGGCGGAGGGACGGCGGGCGGCCGGGTCGAGCACGTTCCTCCCGATCGCCCGCCGGCCGGCCGCGTCGGGGCTGACGACGGCGACCCGGGCGACCATCCCGGTCACCTGCGCGTCCACGCTGGCCAGCGGGCCGACCCCGCGGGCGATCGGCGCCAGCACGACCACCCGCTCGTGGCCCTCGGCCAGGTCGGCGTTGGCCGCCGAGCGCATGCCGCCGTCCACGTAGCGCCGGCCGTCGACCGTCACCGGCGGGTAGACCCCCGGCACCGCGCAGCTCGCCGCCACGGCCTGCAGCAGCGGCACCCCGGAGTCGCGGTCGAGCGCGCGGAACTCGCCGCTCTCCGCGTCGACCGCGGTGACGACCAGCCGGCGGTCCGGCCACTCCGTGCCGACCAGCCGCGAGCCGATGACGGCGAGCCGCTCCTCCTCGGTCGGGGTCAGCCCGGCGTCGGCGGCCGCCCGCGCCAGCGCGCCGACCCGGCGGCGGAACTCCTCGTCGCGGCCGCGGCTGCGCAGCATCGCCCACGCGTACCGGGCCAGGGCCGCGCGGGTCATCCGCGCCGCCCGCTCCGCCGACGGCGGCTCCAGCTGCCGCGCGTACAGCTCCTCGATCCCCGCCCCGCCGGTCACCTGCGCGCCGACCACCGAGCCGGCCGAGGTGCCGACGACGAGGTCGGCCCCGGTCAGGTCGACGCCGGCCTCGGCCAGCCCGGCCAGCACCCCGGTCTCCCAGGCGATCCCCGTGATGCCCCCGCCGCCCAGCACGAGGGCGCGCCCCGATCCGCTCATCGGCCCATCCTGACCGCCGGGACCCACCTCGACACGTGCTGTGACGTGCGCCACGCTGAGCCTCCCCGAGGAGAGGACCCGCATGAGCACCACGACCGCCCCCGGTGCCGTCACGCCCGCCGTGTCGTGGCCGCCCGGCCTGCCCCGGTCGCTGGACTACCCGCTGGTGCCCGTCGGGTCCGTGCTGCGCGCCGCCGTGCGCCGCTGGGGAGAGCGCCCGGCGTTCGTCGAGGACGGCGTGCCGCTGACCTTCACCGAGCTCGGACGGCGGGCGCACGCGGTGGCGAACTGGCTGGCCGACCACGGCATCGGCCGCGGCGACGTCGTGGCCGTGCACGCCCCCAACTGCCGCCAGTACCCGGCGGTCTACTACGGGATCCTGCTGGCCGGCGCGACCTTCTCCCCCACCAACCCGCTGCTGCCCGCTCCGGACCTCGCCGCCCAGCTCACCGACGCCGGTGCCCGCGTGCTGGTCACCTGGGACCAGGTGCTGCCGTTCGTGCGCGGCGCCCTGGCGGGGACCCCGGTGGAGACCGTGATCGTGACCGGTCCGGCGCACACGGCCGACCTCGCCGCCCGCGCCACCACCGAACCCGGCGACGTCGACCTCGCCGACCTGCTCGCCGCCGACCCCACCGACCGGCACCTCGACGCCGCGGTCGACCCGGCCGCCGACCTGGCCCACCTGGCCTACACCGGCGGCACGACCGGGGTGAGCAAGGGCGTCGAGCTCACCCACCGCAACGTGGTGACCAACGTGCTGCAGTCCGCCTGCTGGGTGAGCGGCTCGGTGCCCGAACTCGACGGGGACGGCGACGTCACGCTGCGCCAGGTGCTCGGCCCCGAGGAGCACCCCACGCGGCTCGGCGAGGCGCGGATGATCAACCTGACGCCGTGGTTCCACGCCATGGGTGTGATCGGCTACCTCAACGGCCTGGTCATGGCCGGCACGACGGCGGTGGTGCACATGCGCTTCGACCCCGTGCGCTACCTCGATGACGCCGTCCGCCACCGGGTGACCGCCATCGGCGGCGCGCCGCCGGTGTTCGTCGCGCTGCTGCAGGTGCCCGGCATCGAGGAGGCCGACCTGTCGCAGGTGCGCGGCGTCTCCAGCGGCGCCGCGCCGCTGCCGGTGCCGCTGATCGAGCGGCTGCAGGGGCTGCTGCCCGGCGCGGTGATCGGCGAGGGCTACGGGCTGACCGAGGTGACGATGCAGGCCACCGGCAACCCGGCGTTCCGCTCGGGCACCCGCCGGGCCGGCACGGTCGGCGTCCCGGTGTTCGACACGGAGGTGTCGATCCGGCCGCTCGGCGGCGGCGACGCCCTGCCGGCCGGCGAGCGCGGCGAGGTGTGCATCCGCGGGCCGCAGGTCATGCGCGGCTACTGGCGGCGCCCGCAGGCCACGGCCGAGTCCATCGACGCGGAGGGCTGGTTCCACACCGGTGACGTCGGGGTGCTCGACGAGGACGGCTACCTGGCGATCGTCGACCGCACCAAGGACATGCTGCTCTACAAGGGCTACAACGTGTTCCCGCGCGAGCTCGAGGAGCACCTGTTCGCGGTGCCCGGGGTCGCCGGCGCCGCGGTGGTCGGCCGCCCCGACGAGGAGGCCGGGGAGCTGCCGGTCGCCTACGTCGTCCGCCGGGACGACGACGCGGGCGCCGCGCTCACCGCCGGGTCGGTGATGGCCGCGGTGAACGAGCGGGTGACGCCGTACAAGCGCCTCCGCGACGTCGTGTTCGTCGACGCCATCCCCGTGTCGGCGGCCGGCAAGGTGCTCAAGCGCGAGCTCGCCGCGCGGGAGCGGGCGGCCGCCGACGGCTGACCGGCGCACCCCGTCCGGAGGACCGCGGCCCGTTCCGTCCTCCCCCGGACGGGTGCGGCGGCACCACCTGGACGCCGGACCTCACTATCGTCGCTCGGCGTGATGATCCACCGCGGCGACGCCGACGACCCGCACACCGGCGTCGTCCTGGCGCACGTCGAGGCGTCCCCGGTCCGCCAGGTCTGGCGGCGGGTCGTCATCGCGGCGCTCGTGCTGGTCGCCGTCGTGCTCGTGGTGTACCTGGACCGGGACGGGTACGTCGACAGCCGGGGCGACGAGATCTCGCTCCTCGACGCGGCGTACTACGCGACGGTCAGCCTCTCGACCACCGGCTACGGGGACATCACCCCCATCACGCCGACCGCGCGGCTGATCAACGTCCTGGTCATCACGCCGCTGCGCATCATGTTCCTGATCGTCCTCATCGGGACCACCCTCGAGGCGCTGACCGCGCGCTCGCGGGAGGAGTTCCGCATCCGTCGGTGGAGGTCCCGCGTGCGCCAGCACGTCATCGTCTGCGGTTACGGCACCAAGGGCCGCAGCGCCATCCGCGCGCTGCGGGCCGACGGCATGTCGGCCGAGCAGATCGTCGTCGTCGACACCGACGAGCGCCTGGTCGAGGAGGCGACGACGACCGGGCTGACCGGCATCGTCGGCGACGCCGGACGGCGCGAGGTGCTCAGGCGGGCCGCCGTCGAGCGGGCGCGTGCGGTCATCGTGGCCGCCAACCGGGACGACGCCGCCGTCCTCATCACGCTCACCGTGCGCCAGCTCAACCCGAGCGTGCCGATCACCACGAGCGTCCGCGAGGAGGAGAACGCCGCGCTGCTGCGCCAGTCCGGGGCGACGACGGTCATCACCACGTCGGCGACCTCCGGCCGCCTGCTGGGCCTGTCGACCGACCACCCCCGCGTGGTCAACGTGGTCGAGGACCTGGTCACCGGCGGGCAGGGCCTGGACCTGCACCAGCGCACGGTGAAGGCCGGCGAGGTGGGGCTCTCCCCGCGGCAGCTGACCGACATCGTGCTGTCGGTGACCCGCGGCGGCCGGACGCTGCGCTTCGACGACCCGCTCATCGGCACGCTGGAGCCCGAGGACGAGCTGGTCGTCGTCCGCGCCCACGTCTGAGCCCCCGGCTCAGCCGGCGCGCACCCACGTCCGGGTCGGCTCGCCCCGCCCGCGCAGCTCGACCACGCGGTCGGGCCGCCAGTGCGCCCGCTCCCCGCCGCCGGCGGCGTGCACCGCCGCCTCGCTGGCCACGGCGCGCCCCCCGTGGTCCTTGGCCAGCTCGGTGAGCCGGGCCGCCTCGTTCACCGGGTCGCCGATCACCGTGTACTCCAGCCGGCTGGCCGCCCCGACCTGACCGGCCCACACCGGCCCGCAGGCCACGCCGACGCCGACGTCGACCTCGCCGGCGGCGCGGACGGCGTCGCAGATCCGGCGGGCCGCGCGCAGCGCCGCCGCCGCGGGGTCGGCGTGCTCGGTGGGCGCGCCGAACACGCACAGCGCCGCGTCGCCCTCGAACTTGTTCACCAGCCCGCCCTCGTCCTCGATCGTCTCGACGACGACGGCGAAGAAGCGGTTGAGCAGGCCGACCATCTCCTCGGGACCGGTGCGCCGCACCAGCGAGGTGGAGCCGGCGATGTCGACGAACAGTGCGGCGACCGTGCGCGCCTCCCCGCCGAGGGAGACGCCGTCGCTCAGGGCGCGCTGGGCGACCGTCGTCCCCACGTGCCGGCCGAACAGGTCGCGCAGCCGCTCCCGCTCGGCCAGGCCGGCGGCCATCGAGTTGACGCCCTCCTGCAGCAGGCCGATCTCTCCGGCGTCGTCGACGACGACGCGCACGGAGTGGTCGCCGCTGCCCACCTGCTGCACCGCCCGGCGCAGGTCGCGCAGCGGGGCGCCGACCGCGCGGGCGGTGAGCAGGGTGGCCAGCAGGCCGACGAGCAGGGCCACGACGACGAGGAAGACCACCGCGGTGGCACCCGGTCCGCCGGGGTTGGTCGGGTCCAGGAACAGCAGCACGACGCCGACCAGGGGCACGCCGCTGGTGATGCCCCAGCTGAGCAGCAGCCGCGGGCGGACACCGAGGGCCAGCCGTCCGGTCGGCGGGTGGGCTGCCAGCGCACGGGCGGAGACGGCGCGGGCGGCGCGGGCGACCAGCAGGTAGGTGACGCCGGCGGTCACCACCCCGCCGAGCAGCACCGCGACGCCGATGCGGATCCCCACCCGGGGGTCGGGATAGGCCGCCGCGGCGACCGTGCCGAGCAGGACGGCGCCGACCAGCCAGACGGTGGCCGCGACGAGTGCGGCGTCGACCGGCAGCCGCAGCGCGCGCGCCGCCTCCGCCCGCGAGGGCTCGCGGCCGGCGAGCAGCCAGGAGGTGGTGACCCGCTGGTGGCGCAGGCCGGCCCAGGTGCCGGCCGGGAAGGCGACGACGAGGTAGGCCAGCGCGGCCGCCAGCACGGCCGCCCGCCCGTCGGCGTCGTCCTGGCCCACGCCCAGGAGCAGCAGGGCGACGGTGCCGACGCCGACCAGGTTGGCCAGGTTGACCAGGACGACGATCACCGGGACGGCGGTGCGGCCGCTGGGCGCCCACGACAGGACGGCGTCGGCGCGCTGGACGGCATCGGCCGCCCACGTCGTCCCCGGTCGCCCGGCCGGCTCGACGGCGCGCGGGCTCGGCGTCGGGGTCACCCGGTCATGATCGCGCCGGGGGGTGCCGCGGCGCCCCCCGGGTGCCCCGTCCGGGTCAGACGGCGAGCTCGGCCTCGAGGTCGGCGAGGTGGCCGGCGGCCAGCGCGCAGTCGGCCGCGGTGGTCAGCCAGCCGGCGACCAGCAGCAGCGGCCACGGCTGCTCCCCGTCGAGCGACGCCGTCGCCGCCACCGTGCCCGCCTGCGCCACTGCCCTGCATGCCGTGTCCACGACCGGCTCCTCTCGTCGGATACGGGAGGGATCGGCAGCGGACCCTGCTCCCTCCACCCGCGAAACACGATCTGCCCCCTCCGGGTGACGCGTGGGGCGCGATGACCTCCGCCGTTCACACCGGTCGTAGCTGCATGAGCGACGAGGTGAGGCGGGCACTCGAGGACTGGGCGGCGGCGGTCCGCGCGGCCGACGCCGACCGGGCGGTGGCTGCGCACAGCGGGGACGTCGTCCTCTACGACGTCGTCCCCCCGGCCGAGGTCCGGGGGCCCGAGGCCTACCGCCGCAGCTGGGAGCTGTTCTGGGCGGCGCAGGGCCGGGGGCAGTTCGACGTCTCCCGGCTCACCGTCGTCGCCGGGGACGGCGTGGCGTTCGCCTACGGGACGATCACCGTCGGCGCCGCCGGGACGGAGGGCTTCCCGATCCGGCTGACCGTGGGGCTGCGGCGGGACGGCGACCGGTGGCTGGTCGTGCACGAGCACCACTCGCCCCCGCCGGATGCCACCGGGTAGCGGTGCAGTCCGTGCACTCCTCAGGCCGGCGCGGCGACGGCCTGCCGGACGAGGTGCGCGACCGGGCTGAGCCGCAGCGACCGGGGCAGGGCGCGGACCAGCGCCGTCTCCCCGGTCACGACGACCCGGCGGTCGCGCACCGCGGCGCCGTACTCCATGCGGCCGTCCCACACCTCGTAGAGCGCGTCGAGGTCGGCCTCGAGCGTCAGGTCGACGTCGAAGCCGGGGTCGGTGAAGCACAGCGAGACGTCGGCCGGCTGCACGACCAGCCAGAACCGGCGCCGGGTCCCGGTGCGGAAGCGCACGTGCACCACGGTGCGTTCCCGGCTGCCGAAGGCGGACGGGTCGATGCCGCCCCGCATCCACCACAGCAGCACGGTCGGGTCGAGCTCGTCGGGGCGCGGCTCGCCGAACGCCCAGCGGGCACCCCACTCCGCCAGGCCGAACACCACCGGGCGCAGGTCCTGGCAGGCCCGGGTCGGCAGGTAGCGCTCGCCGACGTGCTCGACCAGCCCGGCGCGTTCCAGGTGGTCCAGCCGCTTGGACAGCAGCCCGCGGGACAGCCGCGGCAGGCCGCGGGCGAGCTCGTTGAACCGCTCGGCGCCGACCAGCAGGTCGCGGACGATGAGCAGGGTCCAGCGGTCGCCCAGCAGCTCCAGCGAGCGGGTGATCGGGCAGTACTGGCCGTAGTGCGCCATCCCGGGATGGTGGCAGCGGTTCAGAACCAGCACTAGTGGCGCAGGTCCGCCCTCGCGACCGTCGTCCCCATGACCACGACCCTCTCCCCCACCCCCACCGACAGCTCCGTCCTGACCCTCGCCGCCGAGATCGGCCGGCAGGCAGCCGCGGCCGACGCGGCGCACGACCGGGACGCCACCTTCGTCACCGAGGCCTACCGCGCCATGGCCGACAGCGGCTACCTGGCGATGGCGGTGCCGGCCGTCCTCGGCGGCGGCGGCGCCTCCCTGCGGCAGGTCGTGCTCGCCCAGCACGAGCTGGCCCGCTGGTCGGGCGCGGCCGCCCTCTCCTCGGCCATGCACCTGTACCTGACGCTGCTGCAGCGCTGGCGGTACGGCCGCGGGCTGCCCGGCGCCGAGGCGGTGCTCACCCGGGTCGCCGGCGAGGGCATCGTCCTGGCCACCAGCGGCGGCTCGGACTGGGTGAGCCCGACCACGACGGCCGTCCCCACCGACGGCGGGTTCCTGTTCACCGGGCGCAAGACATTCGTCTCCCAGGCCCCGGCGGCCACGGTGCTGCTGACCTCGGCCACGCTGGGCGCTCCCGGGCCGGACGCCGAGGTGCTGCACGCCGGGGTGCCGATGTCGGCGCGCGGCGTCCGCATCGAGGAGACCTGGGACACCCTGGGCATGCGCGGCACGGCCAGCCACGACGTCGTCTTCGAGGACGTCTTCGTGCCCGAGGAGAAGGTGGTGGGCCGCCGTCCGTACGGCGTCCTGGCCGGTCCGCTCCTGCTGGCCGCCGAGTACTTCGCACCGATCGTGTCCGCCGTCTACCTGGGCATCGCGCAGGGGGCGGCCGACGAGGCCGCGCGGCTGCTCGCGGGCCGGCCCCAGCCGGCGCCCTCGGCGGTCCGCCAGCTCGGGGAGATGACGGCGCGGCTGCGGGTGGCGCGCTGGGCGGTGCTCGCCGCGATCGAGGAGACCGGGGAGGACCTCGGGCCCGATCCCGTGGCGCTGGAGACGCTGATGACGGCCAAGCGGCACGCGGTGCTGGAGGCGGTGGCGGTCACGGACCTGGCGCTGCAGGTCGCCGGCGGGGCGGCGTTCTCCCGCCGGTCACCGCTGGAGCGGGCCTACCGGGACGTGCGGGGCGGCCCCTTCCACCCGCTCACCCCCGAGGCCACCCTGGAGGTCGTGGGCACCGCCGCCCTCGCCGCCGCCCGCGGCTGAGCCGGGCCGCCGCCGGGCGGGTGCTCGCCGCCGCCGCGATCCGGACCGGGTCCTGCGGCGCCGGCGCACCCGCTCAGCGCAGGTGCTCGCCGAAGAAGGCGAGGATCCGCCGCCACGCGTCCTCCGCCTCGGGCTCGGAGTAGGCCAGCCCGGCGGTCCGCTCGACGAAGCGCAGCGGGCCCGGCGTCCTCCAGTCGTTCATGAACGAGTGCCCGACGCCCGGGTACTCCTCCACGTCGTGCGGCACGCCGCCCTCGGTCAGCCGCCGCTCCAGCTCGGCCGCGGCCCCTCTGAGCATCGGGTCGCGGGCGCCGTAGCTGGCCACCGTGGGGCAGGCGCGGGCGAGCTGCTCGCGGTCGGCGGGCCAGATGCCGTAGTTCGGGGCCGCGGCGTCGAAGGCGCCGCTGGGCGCGGTGAGCAGCGCGAACCCACCGCCCATGCAGAACCCGACCGAGCCGACCTTCCCCGTGCAGCGGTCGTCGGCGCGCAGGCGGGCGGCGGCGGCGACCACGTCGTCGACCGCCGGCCCCCGCCCCCGGTGCAGCGACCGCAGGGTGCTGACGACGCAGCCGAGCCGGTTGCCCCGCCGGAACAGGCCCGGGGCGAGCGCCAGGTACCCGTTCGCGGCGAACCGGTCGGTGATCCGCCGGACGTCGGCGCTGAGCCCGAAGGCGTCGTGCACGACGACGACCCCCGGCCAGGGCCCGGATCCCTCCGGCACGGCGAGGTACCCCGGCAGCGGGCCGGCGGGGGCGTCGAAGCTCGTCATCGGCACACCGGGATGCCTACCGGGCGCCGGCGGCCGCCGCGACCGGGGGTGCCGCGGCGCGCCGCACCGGTCGGGCCGGTCCCCGGGACCTCTGGTAGTCAGGACGGGCGCCGGTGACGACCGGCGGCCGTGCCGCGGAGACCTCGAAGGCTGGAGACGGACTCATGGGCCGACGCCCCGCAGGACTGCTGCTCGCCCCGCTGCTGCTCGCCGCCGCCTGCACCGGCTCGGACTCCGACGCGGACTCCGGCTCGGACGCCCCGGGCGGGAAGACCGCCCCGGAGTCCTCGGCGGAGCTCCAGTGGGGCGAGTGCGGCCTCGAGGTCCCCGACGACGTGGACCTCGAGTGCGGCACGCTCACGGTCCCCGCCGACCGGGCCGACCCCGGCTCGGGCACGGTGCAGCTGGCGTTCGGCGTCGTCCGCACCGACGCGGAGGACCCGGCCGACGACCCCCTCGTGTACCTCTCCGGCGGCCCCGGCCAGGGCGCGCTGGAGGCCGTCGCGCAGGCGTTCGAGCAGCTCTACGCGCCGCTGGCCGGCGACCGGGAGCTGATCCTGCTCGACCAGCGCGGCACCGGGCTGTCCGAGCCGTCGCTGGCCTGCGACGAGTACACCTCCTGGGCCCGCTCGACCCTGGGCGCCGGGCTGGCCGACGAGGAGCTGGCCACCCAGGCCGTCGAGGCGCTGGAGGAGTGCCGGCAGCGGCTGGTCGACGACGGCGTGGACCTCACCCACTACGACAGCGCCGCCTCCGCCGCCGACCTCGAGGACCTGCGGCTGGCCCTCGGTCACGAGCAGTGGAACCTGTACGGGGTCTCCTACGGCACGCGGCTGGCCCAGACCGCGGTGCGCGACTTCCCGGACGGGATCCGGTCGGTGGTCCTGGACGCCGCCTACCCCGTGGACGCCGACCTGTACGCGGAGACGCCGGGGAACGCCGTCCGCGCCATGGACGCCCTCTTCGCGGCGTGCGCGGCCGACCCGGGCTGCGCCGAGCAGCACCCCGACCTCGGGCAGCGGTTCCGGGACCTGGTCGCCCGGCTCGACGCCGCCCCCGCGCCGATCAGCGTGCCCGACCTGACCACCGGCGAGCGGATCGACGAGGAGCTCGACGGCGCCGCCCTCGCCGGGTTCCTCTTCCAGAGCCTCTACTCGACCGAGCTGCTGGCCTTCCTCCCCGAGACGATCGCGGCGGCCGAGGCCGGCGAGTACGGCACGGTCGCCCTGCTGCTCGGCGCGCAGGTCCAGCAGCTGGACCTGATCAGCATCGGCCAGCAGCTGGCCGTGCAGTGCCAGGAGGAGGTCCCGTTCGGCACGCCGGAGGAGGTGGCTCGGGCCGCCGCGGAGGACCCCCTCGTCCGTGGCTTCTTCGAGGTCTCGCCCCTGACCGGGCCGGGCATCTTCGACCTCTGCGCGTCCTGGGGCGGCCAGGCACCCGACCCGGTGGAGAACGAGCCGGTGGTCAGCGACGTCCCGGCGCTCGTCCTCGCCGGTGAGCTGGACCCCATCACGCCGCCGCGCTGGGGGGAGGACGTCGTCGCCGGCCTCGCCGCCGGCACCCTGGTCCGGTTCCCCTCCACCGGCCACGGGTCGCTGCCCAGCCACGACTGCGCCGCGGAGATCACCGCCGCATTCCTGGCCGCGCCCGAGGAGGCGCCGGACACCGGCTGCGTCGAGGACGTCCCGCCGCCGGCGTTCACCACCGAGGCCGTGGACGCGGAGATGACCGCGTTCGAGGACGAGGGGCTCGGGCTGGCCGGGCGCGCCCCGCAGGGCTGGCTCGAGGTCTTCCCCGGGCTGTGGCAGGAGTCCCCGCTCGTCGTCCTGACCCAGCAGGTCGTGCCGGGCGCCACCGCCGAGCAGGTGCTCGGGCGGCTGGCCACCCTGCGGGGCACCGCAGCGCCGGAACCCGTCGACCGGGTGTCCACCGACGCCCTGGACCTGGATCTGTACCGCTTCGAGGACCTCGGCCAGTGGGTGGAGCTCGCCCTGGCCGACACCGACGACGGACTGGTGCTCGTCCAGCTCACCACGACCCCGGCGCGCGCGGACGTCTACCGCGAGGCCGTCTTCCTCCCGGCGGTCGAGGCCCTCACCCCGGCCTGAGCCGGCGGCCGGTCAGCGGTCCGGACGCCGGTTCTCCGCGCGGTCCTCGACGGCGCCGTGGCGCACCAGGTTGATGACGGCCAGGGCCAGGCCGCCCCAGATCACGGCCATCGCCACCAGCATCATCACGACCGCGCTCGCGCTCATCGCCGGCCTCCCTCGTCGCCCTCGGCCGCCGCCGGGGAGCCCGCGGCCGCCTCCTCCAGCGGTGCCGCCGGGTCCGATCCCGGCGGTGGCCCGGCCAGGTGGGTGCCGGGCCGCCACGGCAGCCGGGCGAGCAGGAAGCCGGCCACGGGCAGCACCGCGACCAGCAGCCAGCCGAAGACCAGCAGCAGCCAGGCCGGGTAGCCCTCGTAGGCCGACTCCACGTCGGCCTGCAGCTCGAGCACCAGCACGACCGCCAGCCCCGCCGGCGCCACGAGGCTGGTGAGCACCCGCCAGCCGGTGCCGATCCGGGGCCGGCCGTGCACGTTGAGGTGCTCGCCCAGCGGGAGCAGCGCCCGCAGCACCCAGGACACCACCAGCATGCTGACCAGCGCCACGACGAGGATGCCGTACCGGTTGACGAAGTGGTCGACGACGTCGAGCACGTAGATGCCGCTCGTGGTGCTGAACAGCACCAGGCTCAGCACCGCGGCGGGGATCCCGACGGCGAGGGTCGCGGTCAGCCGCCCGGTGTCGAGCTTGTCGCGGACCGCGGAGATCACGACCTCGATCACGCTGACCAGCGAGGTGATGCCGGCGATGACCAGCGAGCCGAAGAACAGGACGCCGAGCAGCCCGCCGCCCGGAGCCTCGCTGATGATGGTGGGGAACGCGACGAAGGCCAGCCCGATGCCCTCGCCGGCGACCTCGTCGACGCCGACCCCGCCGGCCTGGGCCATGAAGCCCAGCGCGGCGAACACGCCGATGCCGGCGAGCAGCTCGAAGCCGGAGTTGGAGAACCCGACGACGAGGCCGGAGCCGATCATGTCCTCGCGCCGGCTGACGTACGACGAGTACGTGATCATGATGCCGAAGCCGATCGACAGCGAGAAGAAGATCTGGCCGAACGCGGCGGCCCACACCGAGGCCGAGCCGAGCGCCGACCAGTCGGGGGTGAACAGCGCGTCGAGCCCGCTCCCCGCGCCGTCCAGCAGCAGCGCCTGCACGACGAGGGCGAGGAAGGCGAGCACCAGCACGGGGATGAACACCAGCGAGGTCACGCCGATCCCGCGCTGGACGCCCAGGGCCATGATCAGCAGGACCGCCAGCCAGACCAGCGCCAGCGGCCAGAGCACCCCGGGCACCACGTCGGCGGTGACCTCGACGTCCCCGGCCTGCAGGAAGTCCCCGAAGAAGAAGGCCTCGGGATCGGCGCCCCAGGCCTCGTCGAGGGAGAAGAAGGTGTAGCGCAGGGCCCACGCGATGACCGCGGCGTAGTAGACGGCGATGACGAAGCAGATGCCGACCTGCCACCAGCCGAGCCCCTCGGCGCCGCGGCGCAGCCGGGCGAACGACAGCGGCGCGGAGCCGCGGTGCCGGTGACCGATCGCGTAGTCGAGCAGCAGGAACGGCAGGCCGGCGGTCAGCAGCGCCACGAGGTAGGGCAGCAGGAAGGCGCCGCCCCCGTTCTCGTAGGCGACGTAGGGGAACCGCCAGATGTTGCCGAGCCCGACCGCCGACCCGATCGCGGCGAGGATGAACACGCGCCGTGAGCTGAACGCGCCGCGGCGGCGCTGCTCCGCCGGTCCCTCCGTCGTGGCCATGCGACCTCCCGCGTCGTGGTCCGCCGGCCCCCGCACGTGCCTCGCGCCCGGCCGGCTGCGGCCGATGCAGAGAGGATGGCAGGCCCCGGCCCGCTCCGCCGCCGGGAGCGACCGGCCCCGGACGCACGAGAGCCCCGCGAGGACGTCGTCCTCGCGGGGCTCTCGCTCAGGGCGTCGGGCCACAGCGGG
Organism: Trujillonella humicola; assembly: GCF_046233715.1. Taxonomy (NCBI): domain Bacteria; kingdom Bacillati; phylum Actinomycetota; class Actinomycetes; order Geodermatophilales; family Geodermatophilaceae; genus Trujillonella; species Trujillonella humicola. The sequence continues at coordinate 14,311 of NZ_JBJNRJ010000042.1, forward strand.
AGGGCTCGCGTTCAGGCGTGCGCTCGGACGCGCCCGTCGTCCACGGTTGCGCGAGCGGCCCGGGGCCACGTCCACGCGGCGCGCAGGACGAAGGCCAGGAGGAGCACCTCGAGTCCGATGGAGAAGCCGTAGAAGTAGGAGTAGCTCCAGGACTCCTCGCCGGCCACGTTGTACACCGAGACCGGGATGTAGAGCGCCGCCACGACGAGGTTGGTGGCGCGGTTGACCCGGGCGGGCAGTGTCGTGGAGAGCACGACCATGAGGATCGGGACGGCCACGAGCGTCAGCGCGAGGCCGACGAAGGTCGGGCCGGTGTCGAACTCGTGGACGACGCCGACCAGGATCTCGTCGATGCTCCCGGGCTTGTACAGGTGCAGGTAGTCGACGTAGATGTAGAGGAACATGAAGCTGGTCCAGGCCGCTGCGAGCTTCACGCGGACCGGGAGCGGCGCTTCCTGGAACGCGCCGGCGGTCGTGCTGCTTCTGGTCATCACTTCTCCTGCGTGCTGGCGGGCCGGCCGGGTCGGCTCGGTCGATGACGTCACCATGACGAGCGCCGACGGCCACCACATCCGCCTGCGGGCTCCAGCCGCCCTGGCCGCAGGGAGGGCGCACAGGCCGTACTTTCGGCCGATCCGCCCGGGCGGCCGCCCCTCTACGGTGGCCGGGAGGGGGTCGACGTGCTTGCCGGTATCTGGGCCGAGCCGCGCCCGCCGCGCCCGCCGGTGCGGGTCTGGCGGGACTGGGCGCTCGTCGCCGGTCTCGTCGCGATCTCGCTCGTCGAGCTGCTGCTGCGCGACGACAGGACCTGGGCGCCCGTGGAGGTCGGTGTCAGCGTCGTCGTCGCGGCATGCCTGCTGTGGCGGCGCACGCGGCCGCTGACCGCGGTCGCCGTGGCCTTCGGAGCCGTCCTCGCCTTCGACGTCGCGAGGATCGTGGCCATCGACGCCACCGGCCTGCAGAGCATCGCAGGGCTGCTGGTGCTGCCCTACGCCCTGCTGCGCTGGGGGTCGGGTCGCGAGGCCGTCCTCGGGCTCGCCGTCATCCTCGTCTGGCTCCCCGTCACCCTCGTCGCGAACCCGGCCTCACCCGCGGAGATGGTCGCCGGCTACGCCTTCTTCCTGTTCTCGGCCGCGCTCGGCGCGGCAGTGCGCTACCGCACGAGGAGCCACGACCGCGAGATCGAGCAGGTGCGGCTGCGCCAGCGCAACGAGCTCGCCCGCGAGCTGCACGACACGGTCGGCCACCGTGTCTCGGCCATCGCCGTCCAGGCGCAGGCCGGGCGCGCGCTGTCGGTCGCGGATCCGGAGCGCGCGCTGGCCACCCTGGTCACCATCGAGGAGGAGGCGACCCGGACGCTCACGGAGATGCGCGCCCTCGTGGGCGTGCTGCGGGACGGGACGGACGCCGATCTCGCCCCGCGGCGAGGGGTCGCAGACGTCGAACGACTCGCTCGCCCGGGCGGCGAGGTGCTCGGCGTCCGCGTGCGGGTCGCCGGCGACCTCGAGGCCATCGACCCGGCGGTCGGCACCGCCCTCTACCTGATCGCCACCGAGGCGGTCACCAACGCGACCCGGCACGCCTCCTGCGCCACCCACGTCAGCGTGGACGTCACCGGCGACCGCCGCCGGGTGCACCTGCGGGTGCACGACGACGGCGAGGCGGGTGCGACCGGCCCCTCGCAGGAGGGATACGGGCTGCGCGGCATGGCCGAGCGGGCGAGCCTGCTCGGCGGCAGCCTGCGGGCCGGACCCGATCCGGGCGGCGGCTGGAGCGTCGACGCGTCGCTCCCGCGGACGGTGCGCGCGTCATGACGATCCGCGTGCTCGTCGCCGACGACCAGGACATCGTCAGGGCAGGGCTCTGCATGATCCTCGACGCCCAACCCGGCATCACCGTGGTCGGTGAGGCTGCCGACGGCCGACAGGCGATCGCTCTGGCCCGGTCGCTCCGCCCCGACGTGTGCCTGCTGGACATCCGCATGCCGGAGGTCGACGGGATCGAGGCCACGCGGCAGCTCGCCGGAGCCGATGTCGCCGATCCTCTCGCCGTCGTCGTCATCACCACCTTCGACCTCGACGACCACGTCTACGGTGCGCTGCAGGCCGGCGCCCGCGGCTTCCTGCTCAAGGACGCCGGTGCGGAGATGCTCACCCAGGCCGTCCATGCCGCCGCCCGTGGCGACGCCCTGATCGCACCGAGCATCACGGCTCGGCTCCTGTCCTCCTTCGCCGACAGGCGCTCGCGGTCGAGGCCACCCGAGCCCGTCGAGGCGCTCACCGCTCGGGAGGAACAGGTCCTGCTGGCGGCCGCTCGCGGGCGGACCAACGGCGAGATCGGCGACGAGCTGTCCATCAGCCTCAGCACCGTCAAGACCCACATCGCCGCCCTCATGCGCAAGCTGGGTGCCCGCAACCGCGTGGAGATCGTCATGTGGGCTTACGAGACGGGCCGCGTCACCACCTGAGCCGCGCTGGCTCAGGGGGAGCGTGGGTCGAATCGGCCGCCCAGGACCGCGGACGACGAAGCCGGGACCACCGCTGTCCGCGGTGGCCCCGGCTTTCTCGCCAACTAGGGGGCTGGCATTTCGCCAGCACCCAGGGGTGGAGGTGGCGGGAATCGAACCCGCGTCCTACGACGCATCACCAGGGCTTCTCCGAGCGCAGTCCGCTGCGTCTCTGCTCGACCCTCCCGATCTCGCGGACGAGACGGGATGACGGGCCCAGTCGCTGTTTGATGTCCCCACCGCTCCCGCGACCGGAGCGGAGGGTCAGTCACCTAGCTGATGCCAGGATCCGGGCCGGTGACGAACCCGGGCTGACAGAGTCGACCTAGCTGATCAGGCAGCGAGGGCGAACTCGCGCTGACTGGAGTCGGCGCTTGTGTTGTGTGCAACGCATGGTTAACGAGCTCATCGTTGCCTTCCTCGGCTCGCTTCCCCTGGTCATCCGACCGCAGTCGAGACCAATCACCCCCTGTGTAGTTGTGCAGTGATCGTAACGGCAGGTGCCCGGCGGATGTTCCCCAGGCACGCTCAGCGGATCCCGCGCACCGGCTGCCGCGGCACCGTCGCCGGTGCCGCGGTGCGGCGCGGCACCCGCGACCGGAGCGCGGCACTGCCGCGGTACGGCACGGCGGCGCCCGGCGGCGGTCAGATCCAGTCGCGGCGCTTGAAGACGGCGAACAGCGTGAGGCTGACCCCCAGCATCGACACCAGCGCGAACGGGTAGCCCAGGTTCCAGTGCAGCTCGGGCATGTCGTCGAAGTTCATCCCGTAGACGGTGCCCACCAGGGTGGGGGCGAACAGGATGGCCGCCCACGCGGAGATCTTCTTCACCTCCTCGCCCTGCGCGATCGAGGCCTCGGTCAGCTCGCGGATCTCCTCGTTCTGCCGCTGCGCGACCAGGGTCGCGTTGACCGTGAGGATGTCGCGCAGCTGCAGCCGGAAGCCCTCGACCCGCTCGATCACCGACGTGACGTGGTCGGCGACGTCGCGCAGGTAGCTGCGCAGCTCCTCGTCGACGCCGTACTTGTCGAAGCCGGCGGTGATGGCCGCGAGGATGCCGGTGAGCGGTGCCGCCGCGCGCTGGAAGTCCAGCACCTCCTGCGACAGCTCGTAGATGCGCCGGGAGACGCCGGGGTCGCCGCGGAAGACCTCCGTCTCGATCTCGTCGATGTCGTTGGACAGGCCGGCGACGACCGGCGCGTACCCGTCGACGACGGCGTCGAGGATCGCGTACAGCACCGCCTCGGAGCCCTTGGCCAGCAGCGCCGGCTCGCTCTCCAGCCGCCGGCGTACCCGCGCGAGGTCCGGCGACTCGCTGTGCCGGACGGTGATGGCGAAGTCCCGGCCCAGGAACAGGTGCAGCTCACCGAACTCCACCTCCTCGGTGGCGTCGAGGTAGCGGGCGGCCTTGAGGACGACGAACAGGGTGTCGCCGTAGCGCTCGAACTTCGGCCGCTGGTGGGCCTGGATGGCGTCCTCGACGGCGAGCTCGGGCAGGTCGTACTGCTCGGCCAGCTCCCCCAGCTCGTTCGGCTCGGGCCGGTACAGGCCGAGCCAGACCATGCGGTCGTCGAAGCCCTCGGTGAGCCACTCGTGGCTGGCGGCGGCGGTGTCGGGGGTGGCCACCCGCCGCCCACCGGCGTACACGGCGTTGTCGACGATCCGCGACGGCCGGTCGGGCGCCGGTTGCGGCTCGGCGGGGACGACGACGGGACGGCGGACCACCTCGGCGCGCGGGCGGCGCAGCGTGGTGAGTGCGGTGAGGGGCGCGAGGCGACGATCGACCATGACGGGCTCCCGGGTCGCTGGGCGGAGGACGCAGCGGAGTCGACGGACCTCCCCGCCTCCTGCCCGCGGGCTCGCGGCGGCCCCTCGGGGAGGCCGTCCAGCGGCGGGAGGTCAGGCGGGGAGGTCCCCGGTACTGGGACTGGGAGGCTCGCTGCGCATGCGGCCTCCTCCCCGGTCGGTCTGCGGCCGCCGTCGAGCGGGCCGTCGACCATCGTGACACGCCCGGGCCGGCCAGGAGCCGGAGCGGGACGGAGATCACCCGCCCGACACCCGCCGGTCACCCGGCGGTAGCCGGCGCCGTCAGCGCAGGATCAGCGAGACCAGCGGCGGGAGCAGCACCACGATCAGCAGGGCACCGAGCACGTCGAAGCTGATCCCCGAGCGGATCATCTTGGTGATCGGCACGACGCCGGAGCCGTAGACGATGGCGTTCTGCGGCGTCGACACCGGGAGCATGAAGCCGAACGACGCCGCGAACGTCGCGGCGAGCGCGGGCACGAACGGGTCGATGCCCGCCGCGGCGGCCACCGGGATGATGATCGGCACCACGACCGCGGCGGAGGCGGTGTTGCTCGTGGTCTCGGAGATGATGATCGCGAGGATCACCGCGAAGATCGTGATGGCGAACGTGCTGGTCAGGCCCAGCCAGTCCGACGAGCTGTTGCCGATGGTCTCGGCCAGGCCGGTGTCGGCCAGCAGCGAGCCGAAGATGATCCCGGTGCCGAACAGCAGGATGGTGCCCCAGTCGATCTTCGCCGCGTCGGACCAGTTGAGCGTGAACTCGCGTGCCTTCCACCCCGTGGGGAGCAGGAACAGCAGCGAGGCACCGAGGACGGCGACCACGCCCTCGTCGAGCCGGTCGCTGATCGTCGTGTAGGAGTCCGACTCCGTGCCCGCCACCAGCGCGACGACGCCGGGGAAGATCCACAGCGCAACGGTGATGCCGAAGGCGATCAGGGTGTTGCGCTCCGCCCGGGAGAACGGGCCGATCTGGGCCCGCTCCTCGGCGATGTACTCGGCGACGCCCTCGATGCGGCGGATCTCGGGGCGGTTGAGCAGCAGCAGCACGATGGTCAGCGCGACGAACATCAGCGCGCAGATGGGCAGCGCCATGAGCATCCACTGCAGGAAGCCGATCCGCTCCCCGGTGGCCTCCTCGATCAGCCCCCGGCCGATCAGGTTGGGCGGCGTGCCGACGGGGGTGAGCAGGCCGCCGACGCTCGCGCCGTAGGCCAGCATCAGCATCAGCGCCACGCCGACGCGCAGCCGCAACGGGTCGAAGTCCGGCTTCACCAGCTCCTTGTCCTGCAGGAGCTTGGCGATGACGGTGAGGATCCCGAGCGCCGTCGGCAGCAGCATCGCCACCGTCGCGGTGTTCGACACGAACGCCGACAGCACCGCGGTGATGAGGCCGAAGGCGATCACCACGCGCGCGGTCGAGGTGCCCACCCACTTCAGCGAGAGGATGAACATCGCGAACCGGCGGGCGACGCCGTGCTTGAGCATCGCCGCGGCCAGGATGAACGCGCCGATGAAGGTGAAGACCGTCGTCGACCCGAAGGGCGCCAGCGCGTCGTCGGCCGGCACGACGCCGGTGACCACGATGGCGGCGACGCCGATGAGGCCGCCGATCGGGATGGGCACCGGCTCGGTGACCCACAGGACGATGACGCCGAGCAGGATCGCCGCCAGCATCTGCTGGTCGTTCGGCAGGTCCAGCGGGAGCAGGGCGAACAGCACGCTGACGACCGGGGCGAGGAACAGGCCGACGGTGCGCCGGCCCTTCTCGAAGCGCTCCTCGGCCGGACTCAGCTGCTGCTCACCCAGGCTGCGGTAGGTGGCGCTGCCCCGGAAGGCCGCGTCCACATCGGTGCGGGCCGGACGGTTCGCGTCCGACCGCGCAGGGTTCCCCGTCTCGCGCTCGGTCATCGACACTGGCGCCACCTCCGCGGGAGAGTGTGGCCCAGATCGCTCCGGTCTTCAGCCCGAGACCTCTCCCTCCGGCGGAGGCACCTGCAGCGCCACCAGGAACCGCGACACCATCGCGTAGCCGGCGACGAGCGCGGCCAGCTCGACGACCTGCCGGTCGCTCAGCTCCGCGCGCGCGGCGGCGAAGACCCGGTCGGGCACCGCGACGTCCCGGGTGGAGGCGTCGGTGAACGCGAGGACGGCGGCCTGCGCCGGCGACCACACCGCCTGCTCCCCGGCGTCGGGACGCCGCAGCACGCGCAGGTGCAGCTCGGTGAGGCCCGCCCGCCGGGCGATCGGCTCGTGCGCGGCCCACTCGAACGCCGCGTCGTTGAGGACGGCGACCCGCAGGACCACCAGCTCGCGCAGGTCGGCGGGGAGCGTGGTGCCCGAGCGCAGCGCCCCCAGCAGCGCGTTCCAGCCCTCGGCCACCGGCGGGCTGTGCAGCAGCAGCCGGTCGAGGTCGCTGAGCTCGCCGCCGCGGCGGGCCCGGATCAGCTCCGCCGTCGGCCCCTCCTCCGGGGCGCCCGGGAGGCGTCCGCTCACCTGCCGAAGACGCCGGCCGGGTAGGCGCCGGCGGCCAGCAGCCGGGCCGACAGCGGCTTGCCGAGCTCGACGACCCGCGCCGTCCGCTCCGCGCCCAGGTGGGTCCAGGGATCCAGGGCGAGCGCGTCGGTCCCGGCCTCGATCTCCGCCCGGAGCCGCTCGCCGGCCTCGGTGAGCTCGCCGTCGACCAGGAGCCCGCGGTCGGCCAGCCGGGCGGCGGCGGCCGCCCACTCCTCGTCGGTGTACCCCCGCAGCGCCTGGGCCGCGGCCGGCGTGAAGTCGCGACCGGTCGCGGAGTGGGTCTGCAGCGCCTCGATGCCCGACAACCCGTGCCGCAGCAGGACGGCGACGTGCCCGTCGCCGCGGTGCTCCCGCAGGAGCGTCGCGCCGTGCCACACCTGCAGCAGCGGCTCGTCGGGCCAGGGCAGGTCGGCGTGGCCGGCGTAGAGGGGGCGGCCGTCGGGGGTCAGTGCGGTGCAGGCCTCGCTCAGCAGCCCGGCCAGCTCCTCGATCTCGGGGCCCCGGGCGGCGTCGCCGAGCAGGCGGGTGAGCGAGGCGCGCGCGGCGTCGAACCGGGCGGCGACCACCCGCTCGGGCGCCGCCAGCATCCAGGCGCGCGGGACGTGCCGCGCCACCAGCGCCGGCGAGAAGTTGTGGAAGGTCGCCGTCACCACGCCCGGGCCGACGGCGCCCAGCGGCGCGGCCCGGCCGGCGAAGTAGCACATCCGCCCCGGCCGGAGCCCGATCGCGGTGAGGTGCTCGTCCTGCTCGGGGGCGAAGTAGAGGTGGTTGTGCAGCGGCTCGACGGCCCGGTGCGCCCGGTTGGCCAGGGCCGGCCCGACGGCGCCGGGAGCGGGGGCGGGGTGATCGACGCTGACCATGCGCGGCACCCTACTGATCGCCGCCGCCCCCGCCGAAGTGGCCACTTCGGCGGAAGGCGCGCCCCGCCGGAGTGGCCACTTCGGTGGTCCACGGGAGGGGCGGGAGCTCCCGCGCCCACGCCGTCCACGTCCGGTCGGTGCGGAAGCCGACCCGCTCGTAGAGCGCGAAGGCCCCGGTCACGTTCGCGGTGTCGACGTCGAGCGCGGCCCGGGTGCAGCCCGCGTCGGCCGCCGCGCGCAGGGCCGCGGCGATCGCCGCGGTGGCCACCCCGCGGCCGCGGGCGGCGGGCAGCACGCCGATCTGGCCGAGCCGGGTCTCGGACACCCCGGTGGCCCGCGTGTCCGACTCGTACACGTACGCCAGCACGTACCCCACGACCGCGTCGTCGGCGAGTGCGAGCACCGACAGGTCCGGGCGGAACGCCCGCTGACCGGTGAACCACGTGCGCCAGACGAGGGGGTCGCGCTCCACCGAGCCGTGGTGCCGGGTGAAGGCGGCGTTGTGCGCCCGCCGCACCTCGTCGTCGCGGTCGTCGGTGAACGGCACCAGCCGCAGGTCCGGGCGGGCAGGGACGTCGGGGAGGCCGGTCAGCGGGCGGCGCATCACCGCGTAGTACCGCTCGGCGGCGAACCCGCGGGCGCGGACGAGGCGCTCCAGCGGTGCCATGGCCGGGTGTACGTGCGCCACGAGGCGGGCCGGCGCGGCCGGCGCGCGGCGGGCGTGGTGCTCGGCGCCGCGGCGCACCTGCCAGTCGAGCAGCCGGCTCCCCACGCCCCTGCCCCGCCACCCCGGGTGCACCCGGCCCTCCAGGGACACCCGGAACGCGTCCCGGACGCCGGGTGCGGCGATGGCCGTGGCCCAGCCGGCGAGCCGCCCGTCGGCGGTCACGACCGCGAGCCCGTCGGCGGCGAGGTCGACCAGCTCCCCGCCCCACCACTCGGCGAGATCGGCGGCGTCCTCGTGCTCACCGGTGAGGTCCAGCGGCTCCGCGGCGGCGAGCAGCTCGGCGGCGGCGGGGGCGTCGTCCGGGCTGAGCGGCCGGACGTCGAGCGCGGTCATCCCTGCAGGGGGACGAACAGGCAGAACGGGTGGCCGGCGGGATCGGCGTAGACCCGCACGACCTCCTCCGGGTCGTCGTGGCCGCCCAGGGGCCGGGCGCCGATCTCCTCCGCGTGCGCGCACGCCGCCGCCAGGTCCTCGACCTCGAGGTCGAGGTGCTGCTGCATCTGCTGCGTGCCCGGCCGCGGTGGCCAGACCGGGGGCACGTGGTCGCGCTCGAGCTGGAACGACAGCCCGGTGCCGCCGCCCTCCGGGCGCAGGGTGGCCCAGTCCTCGTCGTCGGAGCCCAGCGGCCAGCCGAGCAGCCGATGGTAGAAGCGCGCCAGCCCCCGCGGGTCCGGGGTGCCGAGGACGACGGCGGTGAAGCGGAAGGCGGAGGTCACGCCGCGATCCTGAACAGCCGCGCGCCGTTGTGCCACAGCACCGCCCGCAGCCACTCCTCGCCCAGCCCCAGCCGGTCCAGGGCCGCGAGCTGGTGGGCGTAGGGATACGGGATGGCCGGGAAGTCGCTGCCCAGCAGCACCTTGTCGCGCAGGGCGGCCAGCCGCGGGAGGTCCGCCGGGTCGAAGGGCATCAGCCGCTCGGTGAAGTCGGTGGCGAACATCGTGGTGTCCAGGTGCACCCGCTCGAAGCGCTCGGCCAGGTCGAGGAACGCGCGGTACTCCGGCATCCCGAGGTGGGCGATGACCAGCTGCAGCCGGGGATGGCGGTCCAGCAGGCCGCCCGTCGGCCCGGGGCCGGTGTGCTCGCCGGCCAGCGGGCCCGACCCGCAGTGGACGACCACCGGCGTCCCGGTCTCGGCCAGCCGCCCCCACACCGGGTCGAGCAGCGGGTCCCGCGGGTCGAAGGCCCCGACCTGCACGTGCACCTTGAACACCCGCACCCCGCGGTCCAGCGCCTCGGCCACGTAGGCCGGCGCCTCGGGCTCGGGGTAGAAGGTCGCCGACCGGAGCACCTGCGGGTGCACGTCGGCGAAGGCGGAGGACCAGTCGTTGAGCCAGGCGGCCATGCCGGGCCGGTGCGGGTAGGGCAGCGTGGAGAACGCGCGCACCCCGAGCCGGTCGAGCGTGGCCAGCCGGTCGGCCACCGGACCGGCGTAGGTGACCGGCCAGGCGGTGCCGTAGTGCTCCTCGGCCCGGGCGAAGTACGCCCAGACCTTCTCCTGCACCCGCTCGGGCAGGAAGTGCACGTGCACGTCGACCAGGCCGGGCAGCCCGAGCTCCCGCCAGTACCGCGGGACGTCGGCGTCGTCGGCCGGAGGCCGGACACGGGGCGTCATGGCTGCGGCTCCTGCTCCTCCACCGACGACATGCGATCGCCATGAACCGGTGGCTCGCACCGGGTAGCCCCCACAGGGTGACCGCACCCTCCTCGACCCGACCGTACCGGGGGCACGATGGTCGTCCTCCGGGCCGGCCCCGCGGCCTGCGGGGCCGCTGGCGGCGCCTGTCCGACCGGGCGCGGCGGCGCTACCGGCGGCTGCCCCGCCCGGTGCGCACGTTCACCGCGTGGCTGCGCAGCTCCGAGTTCCTGGTCACCAGCTCCAGCCTGGCGTTCTACGCGATGGTGGCGCTGCCCCCGATGGTGCTGATCACCTTCTGGGTGGCCGGCGTCTTCGTCGACGAGGAGGCACTCGGCGACCTCGGCCGGGAGGTGGACGACCAGTCCCCCGACCGGCTCCCGGTCGCCGACGTCCTCCAGGGACTCATCGAGGTGGCCGGGCGGATCGGGTTCACCGCGGTGCTCGCGGCCGTGTGGCCGGCCACCACCTACGGGGCGGCTCTGGCCCGCGCCTTCGGCGAGATCGCCCCGGCGACGGAGCGGCAGATCCGGGGCTGGCGGGGCCGGCTGCTCGCGCTGGTGGTCATCGCCGTGCTGCCCGCGACCGTCTTCCTCGGCCTGGCCAGCATCTACCTGCTCCCGCGGCTCCTGGACCCGGGCTGGCCGCTGCGCCTGTCGCTCGGGGCCGGGACGCTCGTGGTCTGCATGGCGTTCGTCGCGCTCGTGTACTGGCTGTTCGAGCTGCACGACACGCGCTGGACCGACGTGGTGCTCGGTGCGGCCACGGCCACCGCCCTGATCGCCACGAGCACCGCGGGGTACGTGGTCTACCTCGAGTTCTCCGACTTCACCGAGCGCTACGGATCGGCGGCCCTGGCCACGGCGGTGCTGCTGGGCCTGTGGCTGCTGCTGGGCAACGCCGCACTGCTGGTGGGCTACCGGGTGGCGATGCGGCGCGCCCACCGGCGGACCCGCGGGAACGCCCCGGCCGGCGACGAGGTCCCCCACGAGGACACCGAGGAGGACTCCGCGGTCACCGGACGGTGACGACGACCTTGCCGCGCACGTGCCCCTCGGCGACCAGCCGCTGGGCGTCGGCCACCTGCTCGAGCGGGAACGCCTTCGCGATCGGCACCCGCAGCTGGCCGGCGTCGGCCATCCGGCCGAGCTCCTCCAGGTCGTGCCGCTCGGGCCGGACGAAGACGTACCGCCCACCCTGTTCCTTCACCGCCGGGTCGACGACGGAGGCCAGCCGGCCGCCCGGGCGCAGCTGCCGCGGGGCGTCGGCCAGCGCGTCGCCGCCGACGAGGTCGAGGACGGCGTCGACCGGCTCGGACAGCTGCTCGCTCACCGGCCCGGCGGTGTAGTCGATGCACCCGGCGACGCCGGCCTCGCGGAGGAAGCCGTGGTTGCGCGGGCTCGCGGTGCCGATCACCTGCGCCCCCAGGGCGACGGCGATCTGGACGGCGTTGAAGCCCACTCCTCCCGCTGCACGGTGGACCAGCACGCGGTCGCCCTCGCCGACCTCGAGCGCCTCGGTCAGCGCCTGGTAGGCGGTGAGCCCGGCCAGCGGCAGCGCGCCGGCCTCGGCGAACGACAGCGACGCCGGCTTGTGCGCCAGGCAGCGCTGGGGCGCCGGCACGAGCTCCGCCTGCGTCCCCCACTGGACGTCGTCCCGGCGGACGTAGCCGAACACCTCGTCGCCGGGGGCGAAGTCGACCACCGCGGGGCCGGCGGCCTCGACGACGCCCGCGACGTCCCAGCCGGGGACGATCGGGAACCGGTGCGGGAAGAACGACCGCAGGTTGCCAGCGCGGATGCCCATGTCGACCGGGTTGACCCCCGCGGCGTGCACCCGCACCAGCACGGTGTCGGGGCCGACCGGCGGGTCGGCCAGGTCGTCGCGCAGCTGCAGGACGTCGAGGTCCCCGAACCGGTCGTAGGCCACTCCACGCATGCCGGTCACCGTAGGGCGACCGGCAGTCGCCGGCTCGGGCGCCCCCGCCCACCGCCGGGTGCCGCGGTGTGGTCGGCACCGCCGCGCTGCGACGCGGCACCCGACGCCCTACCGCGGCACCGCCGCCGTCCGCCGGCCCTCGCCGCACCGCCCGCCGGCTCGGGCGCCCCCGCCCACCGCCGGGTGCCGCGGTGTGGTCGGCACCGCCGCGCTGCGGCGCGGCACCCGACGCCCTACCGCGGCACCGCCGCCGTCCGCCGGCCCTCGCCGCACCGCCCGCCGCTGGGTGTCAGCGGCCGGAGGGTCAGCGGCGGCCCTTCACGTACCGGCCGAACGCCTTCTGGATCTCCCGGCGGGAGTCGCGCTCGGCGAGGTCGTGCCGCTTGTCGTAGCTCTTCTTGCCCCGCGCCAGGGCGAGGGTGGCCTTGACCTTGCCGTCCTTGAAGTACATGTCGAGCGGGACGAGCGTCAGCCCGCCCTCCTTGGTCTTGCCGATCAGCTTGTCGATCTCGGCACGGTGCATGAGCACCTTGCGCTTGCGGCGCGGGGCGTGGTTGGTCCACGTGCCCTGCGTGTACTCCGGGATGTGCACGTGCTGCAGCCAGACCTCGCCGCCGTCGATGCTGGCGAAGCCGTCGACCAGCGAGGCACGACCGGCGCGGAGGCTCTTCACCTCGGTGCCGGTGAGCACCAGGCCCACCTCGAAGGTGTCGAGGATCGAGTAGTCGTGCCGCGCCTTCTTGTTCTGGGCGATGAACTTGCGCCCCTGTTCCCGCGGCATGCCTCCACCCTACGTCCGCGCATGATCATTCTCAGGGGAGCGTCCCGGCCCCTCGGCGCCGGCCGCGTGACGCGGTGGTCGCCTGCGCGTGAGGACGTGCCAGAGGACCGCGTAGACCAGCAGGCCGGGCACGGTCGCCGCCCCCGCCCCCTTGATCCCGGCCGAGACCACGCCCTCGGGCGTCGCCCCGCCGGACCTGCTGGAGACGGCGGCGATCGTGCCGGCGACCAGCGCGACCAGCACGAGGGCAGCGACGACGGCGCCGGCCCAGCGGCGGACCTCCAGCCGCTCTCCGCCCGCGCGCCGGCGCCAGTGACGGCGCAGACCCCACACGAGGACGGCCGCTCCGCCCAGCACGGTGCTGAGGTGCTGGAGCAACCGGCCCAGCTCCACGGAGCCGAGGACGGGCTCTCGGAGCAACGCCACGCGTTGGACGACCCACCCGTCGCCGTGGGTGAAGGAGTCCCACAGCACGTGGCTGAGCACGCCGATCAGCAGTGAGAGGACGACCCAGGCCACCCCCGCGGCGGCGAGGGCCCCGGAGCCCGGCGCCGGGAGACCGGCACGGGCCGGCCGGTATCCGACCAGGTCTCGCAGCGGTGAGCGCACCAGCCACCACGACAGGAGCAGCACCGCCGCCGTCGGGACCGCGACGGTGATCATCCCCGGCCACCGGTGCGTGGTCGTGGCGTTGACGAACGGCTCGTACCACGCGTCGGCGGACCGGCGCAGCGGCGAGAAGTAGGGCACGTCCGGGGCCATCGAGCCGGCGACCAGGGCCGCAGGGACGAGAGGACCGCGCAGCAGCGGAAGCACCGCGGCCGGGTGGGCGAGCGTGAACGGCACGTCGCATCCTGTCCCGGACCGGACCTCGACCCGCGGGCGACCCGCGGAGAGGGCCGGCGCTACAGCCGCACGTAGAGGCGCAGCGTGACGTAAGCGGCGACCGCGGCCAGGCCGACGCCGGCCGCGGCGATGATCGGGCTGATGAGCGCGATCTGCCCCCAGTCGACCGGAGGGATGATGCCGGCCTTGATGGGCCCGGCGAGGGTGCGGTCGACGAACAGCAGCTTGGTGAGCACCAGCCCGCCGATCGCCAGCAGCGCACCGATCAGCCCGGCCAGCGCGGCCTCGAGGATGAACGGCAGCTGGGTGTACCAGCGGGAGGCGCCGACCAACCGCATGATGTTGGTCTCGTTGCGCCGGTTGAACGCCGCCAGCTGGATCGTGTTGGAGATCAGCAGCAGCGCCGCGAGTGCCTGGACCACCGCCACGGCGATGGTGGCGTTGCGCGCGCCGTTGAGGAGGCTGAACAGCCGGTCGAGGAAGTCGCCCTCGTCGCGGACCTGGTCGACCCCGTCGGTGCCGTCGGGGAAGGCCGCGGCGATGACCTCGTAGCGCTCGGGGTTGACCAGCTCGACGCGGAAGCTCTCGGGCAGCGCGTCGGGCGGGGTGTTGCGCACGAGCTCGGGCTGCTGGCTGAACTGCTGCTGGAAGCGCTCGTACGCGTCCTCCTTGGACTCGTACAGGTAGCTGCGCACCTCGCCGTCGGCCTGCAGCGCCTGCAGCTCCGTCTCGACGGCGGTGCGCTGCTCGGGGGTGACGTCGTCGGCCAGGAAGACGGAGACCTGCACCTTGTCGTAGTAGATCTCCTTCATGTCGGAGATCATCCCGGCGATGAGCAGGCCGGTACCCATGAGGCCGAGCGAGATGGCCGTGGTCAGGATCATCGCGACCGTCATGGTCAGGTTGCGACGCAGCCCGGTGGCCACCTCGGAGAGGACGAAGTTGACGCGCATGGATTCCCTGTCGTGAGGTGCAGGTCGTAGGGGGAGGGACCCGTCAGCGGCCGACGCCGTAGACGCCGCGCGACTGGTCGCGGGTGATCTGGCCGCCGTTGAGCTCGATCACGCGCCGGCGCATCGAGTCGACGATGTGGTAGTCGTGCGTCGCCATGATCACCGTGGTGCCGGTGCGGTTGATCCGCTCCAGCAGCAGCATGATCCCCTCGCTGGTCTCCGGGTCCAGGTTGCCGGTGGGCTCGTCGGCGAGCAGCACCAGCGGCCGGTTGACGAAGGCGCGGGCGATGGCGACACGCTGCTGCTCGCCACCGGAGAGCTCGCCGGGCAGCCGGTTGGCCTTGCCGTCCAGGCCGACCATCTCCAGCACCTCGGGGACCACGCGCTTGATCGTGCGCTGCGGCTTGTTGATCACCTCGAGGGCGAAGGCGACGTTCTGCTCGACCGTGCGGTTGCGCAGCAGCCGGAAGTCCTGGAAGACGCAGCCCATCGTGCGGCGCAGCTTCGGGACGTTCCACTTGCTCATCGTGTTGAGCGTCTTGCCGTTCACGACGACGGTGCCCGTGGTGGGGTCGTCCTCCTTCAGCAGCAGCCGCAGGAAGGTCGACTTGCCCGAGCCGGACGACCCGATGAGGAAGACGAACTCTCCCTTGTCGATCTCCGTGGACACGTCATCGAGGGCCGGCCGCGAGCTGGCCGGGTACAGCTTGGTGACGTGTTGCAATTCGATCACGAGGGGCCACGGTACCTGTCCCGAGCCCCGTTCCCGGCTGTTGACGCGGCAACGCTCCGGCCGGATCCGAGCAGACCGTGACCGGCGGGCGCGGAGTGCCTGGACGGTGCTCACGCACCGTCGTCACCGGCGGTGCCGGCGTGTGAGCAAGGCCCCCTTCCGGCGTCCCCGCTCCCCCGTCAGGCGGCGGGCTCGGACTCCTGCTGCTTGCGCCAGCGGATGCCGGCCTCGATGAAGGAGTCGAGGTCGCCGTCGAGGACGTTGGACGGGTTGCCGCTCTCCACCTCGGTGCGCAGGTCCTTGACCATCTGGTACGGGTGCAGCACGTAGGACCGCATCTGGTTGCCCCAGCTGGAGCCCTCCCCCTTGAGCGCGTCCATCTCGGCCCGCTGCTCGGCCTGGCGGACGACGAGCAGCCGGGCCTGGAGCACCCGCAGGGCCGCGGCGCGGTTCTGGATCTGGCTCTTCTCGTTCTGGCAGGAGACGACGATGCCGGTGGGGATGTGCGTCATCCGGACGGCGGAGTCGGTGGTGTTGACGCTCTGCCCGCCCGGACCCGAGGACCGGAAGACGTCGACCCGGATCTCGTTCTCCGGGATGTCGACGTGGTCGGTCTGCTCGACGACCGGGAGCACCTCGACCCCGGCGAACGAGGTCTGCCGGCGGCCCTGGTTGTCGAAGGGCGAGATCCGCACCAGCCGGTGGGTGCCCTGCTCGACCGACAGCGTGCCGTAGGCGTAGGGCGCCTTGACCGCGAAGGTGGCCGACTTGATGCCCGCCTCCTCGGCATAGCTCACGTCGTAGACCTCGGTCGGGTACTTGCGTCGCTCGGCCCAGCGCAGGTACATCCGCATGAGCATCTCGGCGAAGTCCGCGGCGTCGACACCACCGGCCTCCGAGCGGATGGTCACCAGCGCCTCGCGGGCGTCGTACTCCCCCGACAGCAGGGTGCGGACCTCGAGCTCGTCGATGGCCGCCCGGATACTGTCCAGCTCCCGCTCGGTCTCCGCCGTCGTCGCCTCGTCACCCTCCTCGGCGGCCATCTCGTGCAGGAGGCCGACGTCGTCGAGCCGGCTGCGCAGCTCCTCGACCCGGCGCAGGTCCCCCTGCAGGTAGGACAGCCGCGAGGTGAGCGCCTGGGCGGCCTCGACGTCGTTCCACAGGTCCGGCGCCGCCGCCTGCTGCTCCAGTTCGGCCACCTCGCGGCGCAGCTTGTCGACGTCGAGCACGGCCTCGATCGACTTCAGGGTCGTGTCGAGCTCGTCCAGGACGACGGAGAAGTCAGCAGCCACGTCTGTCGAGGGTAGTGCGCCCCGGCGGAGGGGTACCGGACCCGGCATGAGCGGATCCCGTCGCGGTCGCTCGCGCGAGGACTACGCGCGCGGGCTCCCCGACCACAACGACCCCACCGCCGGCATCGGCGGCGCGGCACCCGCGCAGTCGGCGCTCACCCTCCGCCTGGTGCTCGCCGCCTTCGGGCTGGTCTTCTGCCTCGTCGCCGGCGTGCTCTGGCTGGCGGTCGACATCCCGGCGTGGCCGGGGATCGTCCTCCTGGTCCTCGCCGCCGTCGCCGCGGTCGACCTCGTCGTCATCATCCGGCGGAAGGCGCGCGGCGAGCCCGGCTGACCCTCAGCGCGACGCCTTCCCCCCGGCGGCCTGGAGCGGCCACCGGCGAGGCCGCCGCCCGCTGCCCCGGGCGGCCATCCAGCCCGGGACCTCGGCCGCCGGCATGGGCCGGGCGAGGTGGAAGCCCTGGGCGTACGCGCAGCCGAGCTCGGTGACCAGCGCCAGCTGCTCGGCGGTCTCCACTCCCTCGGCCAGGCTCTGGATGCCGCAGGCCCGCCCGAGGGCCACGACCGCCGCGATGGCCGCGGCCGCGTGCCGGTGCCGGTCCCCGTCGAACGCGACGAGGCTGCGGTCGATCTTGAGGACTCCGGTCGGCAGGTTGACCAGCTGCCCGAGCGAGGAGTAGCCGCTGCCGAAGTCGTCGATGGAGACCTCGACGCCGCGCCGGCGCAGCTCGGCGAGCTGGACGGCGGCGCTGTCGGGGTCCTCGGCCACCGACGTCTCGGTCAGCTCGCAGACCAGGTTGACCGGCGGCATCCCGGCCTCCTCCAGCGCGGCGAGGACGTCGTCGACGAGGGTCCCCGTGGAGAGGTGCCGGGCGTGCAGGTTCACGCCGGTGACCAGGTCCAGCCCCTGCCGGCGCCAGGCGACGTTGTGCCGGGCCGCCTCGCGCAGCACCCACCGGGTGAGGGGCACCAGCAGGTCGTACTGCTCGGCGACGGGCAGGAACTCGCCGGGCGGCAGCAGCCCGCGCTCGGGGTGCTGCCACCGGACCAGCGCCTCGGCACCGGTGTACCGGCCGGTGGGCAGGTGCAGGATCGGCTGGTGGTGCAGGACCAGGCCGCCGGACTCGATCGCCTGCTCGAGCTCGGTCCGCAGGGCCACCTTGCGCCGGGCGGCCAGCTGCAGCGCCGGGGCGAAGACGCGGACGCCGCCCGGGCCCCCGGCCTTGGCCGCGGCGAGGGCCAGGTCGGCGTCGCGGACCAGGCAGGCCGCGTGCGCCGGCGACGCGCCGGCCGCGGTGGTGGCGATGCCGGTGCTGGCACCCAGCCGGACCGTGTGGCCGGCGACCGCGAACGGCTCGGCCAGCGCCGCGCGGCAGCGCTCGGCCAGGAGGGTCGCCCCCTCCGGCGGGCAGTCCGGGGACACCAGCAGGAACTCGTCGCCGCCGAGCCGGCCGACGTGGTCGGAGGCACGAGCGCAGCGGCCGATGCGGGTGGCCACCTGGCGCAGCAGCTCGTCGCCGACGCCGTGTCCCAGGGAGTCGTTGACGTCGGTGAACCCGTCGACGTCCAGCAGCAGCACCGAGACCGGCCCGCGTCCGGGGCGCTGCAGCTCGGCGTCGACCAGGCGGTGCAGGTGGCTGCGGTTGGGCAGGGCGGTCAGCGGGTCGTGCCGGGCCAGCCAGGTGCTCGCCCGGTCGGCCCGCACCCGGGCGGTCACGTCGGTGTGGGTCACGATCACCGACCCGGTGCCGCCGACCGGCGTGGCCACCAGCTGGTACCAGCGGGTGCCGCCCGGGCAGTCGAGTGCGCAGTCGTGCCGCACCTCGTCGAGCTCACCGCGCAGCAGGTCGCGCATGCGGCCGAGGAACGCGCGGGTCGCGGCGTCGTCCCCCAGACCGGAGACGAGGTCGACGTAGCGGGTCCGTCCGGGCAGGCAGACCAGCCGCGGGTCGTCGAGCGCGGCCACCTCGGTGCGCCAGGCGGTGTTCGCGTGGCGGACGACGCCCGCCGCATCGAGCAGCAGGGCGGGCAGCGGCAGCGCGTCGAGGACGGCGAGGGCCGCGTCGTCGGCCGGGACCGGGCAGGCCGGGACGGGGGCGGTCGGGGAGGACACGTCGGACGACGGCACGCACACCTCCCGGTCGGGCGGGGCCCTGGTGTGGACCCCGGTCCCTCCGTCTTTCGGCACGGATCCGTCTGATGTTCAGCCGGTCTCCCCCTCAGGGGTGGCCTGCCGGGTCTCGGCCCGCACCCAGGCCAGGTACCCCGGGGCACCGTCGACCAGCGGCAGCGCGATCACGCACGGGACGTCGTAGGGGTGGACGGCGGTGACGTGCTCGACGATCGCCGGTACCAGCGCCCGCCGGGTGTGCAGCGCCACCCGCGCCTCCGGCTCGTCGTGCACCTGCCCCTCCCACCGGTACACCGACCGGATGGCGGCGACCTGGTGCCCGCAGGCGGCCAGCCGCCGCTCGACCAGGTCGCGGGTGAGTCCGGCCAGCCAGCCGGCGTCCGCGGCGGTGACCACGACCTCGCAGCACTCGTCGTCCACGGGTCCATCGTGACCGGTGGCGGCGGGCGCGACAGGGCGGGCGTGATCGGTGGCATGGCGCCGGGCCGGTCCGGGGTAGGGGGCTGCCATGAGCGACGACATGACGATCCAGCTGGACGGCGAGGAGTACGTGCTGCGCCGGGGGGACGCCGCGCTGCAGGTGGGCAGGCGCACCGGCGGCGACGTGACCTGGCTCGACGACGTCGACCCCGGTCTGCTGCCGGAGCCCGCCCGCCGAGCGCTGGAGTCCGGGGACACCGGCGACGCGGCGCTGAGCACCGCGCTGCGCGGGATCGTCGAGGCCGAGGTCCGCCGCGGCGGCTGACGCGCCGGGCGCGGCGCTCAGCGCGGCGCCAGGTCGGTGACGGCCCGCACGATGTCCGGCCCGTCGAGGAAGACGACGTCGTTGTGCCCGGCACCGGGCACCTCCACGAGGGCGTGCAGCTGCTGCGCCGCCTCGGCGACCCGGCGGCTCTGCGCCGGCGGCACGATGGTGTCGGCCGTGCCGAGCACCACGGTCGTCGGCACCTCGAGCCGGGCCACCCGCTCGGCCACCGGGTGCCGGTCGCGCAGCAGCAGCCGCACCGGCAGGAACGGGTAGTGCTCGCCGGCCACCGCCGCGAGGTCGACGAACGGCGAGCGGAGCACCAGCCCGGCCGGCGGGTGCTCCAGCGCCAGCTCGGTCACGACCGAGCAGCCCAGGCTCTCGCCCAGGTAGACCAGCCGCTCCTGCGCGACGCCACCCTCGTCCACCAGCCACTGGTGGGCGGCGCGCACGTCGAGCGCCAGGCCGTCCTCGCTGGGACTGCCGGGATTGCCCCCGTAGCCGCGGTAGTCGAGGAGCAGCACCGCCAGCCCCTCGGCCGCCAGGGCGCGGGCCAGCGGCGCGCGGTGCTCCCGGTTGCCGCCGTTGCCGGGCGCGACCAGGACGGCGGGCGCCTCGGGTCCGTCGCCCGGGACGAACCACGCCCCCAGCCGCAGCCCGTCCGCGGTGGACAGCTCGACGTCGCGGCCGCCGGGCAGCACCTCGGCCGCGGCGGGCACCGGACCGGCGTCGGGGAGGTAGATCAGCCGGCGCTGGAACGTCCACAGCAGGCCCACGACGACAGCACACACGACGGCGATCACCACCGCCGTCCGGAGCACGCGTCGCAGCACGTGCCCAGGGTCTCCGCACCGGGCCCCGCGCGCCTCCGGGACACCGGCCCGCCGCCGGCGGGAGGTCGCGGGGGCGCCGCGGCGGGGGGCCGCTGTGGGACCCTCGGGGCCCAGGCGGCGAGACCGGGGGGCGGGGTGCACGGAGCGACCTTCGGTCCCTACCGGCTCCTCGGGCCGCTGGGTCGCGGCGGCATGGGCGAGGTGCACCGTGCCTGGGACACCCAGCACGAACGGGTCGTCGCGCTCAAGCTGCTCTCCCCGCACCTGGCCGCCGACGAGGGCTACCGCGCCCGGTTCCAGCGCGAGGCCCGGCTGACCGCCCGGCTGCGCGGGCCGCACGTCGTGCCGATCCACCGCTACGGCGAGATCGACGGCCGGCTGTTCCTGGACATGCGCCTCGTCGAGGGCGAGGACCTGGCCAGCCGGCTGGCCCGCTGGGGTCCGCTGCCGCTGCCGACGGCGCTGTCGGTGGTCGCGCAGCTGGCCGAGGCGCTGGACGCCGCGCACGCCGACGGGCTCGTGCACCGCGACGTCAAGCCCTCCAACGTGCTGCTCACCGGCGCCCCGGCCGACCCGTTCGTCTACCTGGTCGACTTCGGCATCGCCCGCTCCTCGGGCGACGGCGCGGCGATCACCCAGACCGGGACGGCGATCGGCTCCTACGAGTACATGGCGCCGGAGCGGTTCGTGACCGGGCGCGACGTCGACCCGCGGGTGGACGTCTACTCGCTGGCCTGCGTGCTCTACGAGTGCCTCACCGGCATGCGAGCGTTCCCGAGCACCGGGCTGCCGGCCGCCTACCACGCGCACCTGTACACCGAGCCCCCGCCGCTGTGGGTGCGCCGCTCCGACGTCCCCCCGGCGCTGGACGCCGTGCTGCGGCGTGCGCTGGCCACGGACCCGGCGCGGCGCACGCCGACGGCGGGGCAGCTGATCGCCGAGGCGCGGCGCGCGGTGACCGCTCCCGGACCGGCGACGGCCGGCGGGGCGACGGCGGGCGGGGCCACGGCTGGTGGGGCGACGGCGGCCGCGCCACCACCGGCAGAGGCCCCGGTTCCCCGTCCGGCTCCGGCGCCGCGATCCCCGACCCCGCCGCTGCGGCCGGTCCCGCCGCCGGTCGCCCCGGCCAGGCCGGCCACCGCCGTCCGGCCCGCCCCCGGACCGGCCACGCCCGCGCACCCGGTCCCCGTCGGCTCGGCGCGCGGGCCGGCGCCGATGCCGTCCGGTCCGGTGCGGTACGCGCCGCCGTCCCCCGCGCCGTACGGGCCGGCCCCGTACCGGCCGGGACCGCACGCGGCACCTCCCGGGTACGGACCGCCGCCGCCGGCGCCCGCCCGCCGGCGCCCCGTGCTGGCCGTCCTGCTGGCGGTCGCGTTCGTCGCGCTGGTGGCGGCGATGGACCGGGCCGACGCCGAGTACCCGGTCGGCATCGCGGTCGGGTTCGGCCTCACCGCGCTGGCCAGCGAGGTGCTGCTGGGGCTGGCCCTCGGCCTGCGCGACGGCCTGGACCGCGCCGGCGGGCTGCCCTGGGTGGCCGCCGCCATCGTGGCCGGAACGCTCGTGCTGGCCGAGCAGGGATCGGGCGCGGCGCTCGCCGCGCCCGTGGCGTTCGCCGCGGCCCAGGTGGCCGACCTCGTCATCTGGCGGCTGGTGCGCCCGGGCCTGGGCTGGCGCGCGGCGCTGGTCGCCTCGAACCTGGTCGGCGCCGTCGCCTACACGACCGTGCAGGTGGCGGCGGGAGCGACCGGCGAGATGGGCGGCGTCCTCCTGGCCACGGCCGCCGCCACGGTGGTCACCTGGGTCGCCGCCGAGGTGCTCCGGCCGCTGCTGCCCCGCCGCCGGCACGCGGGCTGAGCGGCCGGCTCGCCAGGAGCGCCCGCCGGCGCCGACCCGCCGGGCCCCGGCGTCGGTCCACGGCCTCGGGAACCGGGGAGCCCGCACCGGTCGACTCCTGACGAAGACGGGTCGTCACATCCGTCACATCCACCACTCAAGCCCCACCTGCCGCAGGCCGATGCAGGGGGTGCGGGCGCGTGCCCGCCCGACTCCCCGGAGCAGCCCGATGCCCACCCGCCGCGCTCTGCGACTCCCCGCGCTCCTCCTGGCCGGCGGCGCCGTGCTGAGCGGGTGCGCGACGGCCGGGCAGCCCGCGGGCCCGGAGCTCGCGCCGGACTGGAAGGCGGCGGCCTACGACGCGACCGGGTGCGCGTCCCGCGCGGCGTGGGTCGCCGACGGCCTGCCCGCCGCGGACTGGGACGCGTCGACCGTTTCGACCTCGACCGCCGACGTCACCGGCGACGCCACGGCGGAGGTGCTCGTGGTGACCGCCTGCCCCAGCGCGGCCTCGGAGCCGGGTGAGTCCGTCGTCGTCCTCGACGTCGGCCGCGGCGAGCCCGTGGCGCTCGCCGTGCTCGGCGAGGGCGTCGCCTTCCAGGGCGCGACGGTCCGCGCGGACGGCCGGTCGCTCACCGTCGCCGGCCCGGCCGCCGCGGGCGCCGACCCGACCTGCTGCCCGGGCCACTGGGCCTCCCTCACCTACGCCTGGACCGGCTCGGCCTTCGTGCTGGCCGAGCAGGTCGCGGTGCCGACGACGCGTCCCGTCCTCGCCGCGCAACTCCCCGACGGCGAGCACGTCGGGCTGGTCCGCGCGGTGACCGGCGGCGCGGTGTACGTGGACCCGGTCGAGTGGTTCGAGGGCCCCGACGCGGCCGCGGCCTGCGCCGCCGACGGCGTGCACGACAACGGCTGGGAGCAGTGCTCGGCCTACCACGCCCGCGACGTCGACGACGAGGTCGTCGTGCTGCCGGTGCGGGCCGGCGCCCCGGCGTCCTACGTCGACCCGTGGACCGGCGGGACCGTCGAGGTGGCCTCGGTCGCGGAGCTGGCCGGCACCCCGGCGGTGTCGGCGCCCGGCGAGCACGCCTACGTGCGGCTGACCGTCGCGGGCGGCGAGGTCACCGCGCTGGCCGGCATCTACGTGCCCTGATCCGTCGCCGGAGAATCCGTCCCCGCCCGGGAATGCCGCCGGTCCCCGGGGCGCTGCAGGGGGCACCCCCGCGAGGCCGCTGCCCGGGGGGTCCCCCCTGCGACGCGAGGAGTCCTTGCGCATGCTGCCGTCCGCGCCCCGCCCGTTCCGCCGCAGCCGCCGCGGGCTCCTGAAGGCCGGCGTGGGTGCCGGCGCCGTCGCCCTCGGGGTGCTCGCCGTCGGGTCCCTCGACTGGAGCAACCCCTTCGCGCCGGAGACCGTCGACCGGACGACCACGCCGCTGCTGGTCCAGCTGGCCGACCTCGACGAGTACCACGCCGCCACGGGCAGCTTCCAGGTCGTGGTCGACGTCGAGTCCGACACCCCGTGGGTGCCCTCGGTGATCAGCGGCGAGCGCGTGCAGTTCCTCGCCACCGGCACGGTCGACGCCTACGTGGACTTCGCCGGGCTGGGCCCGGAGTCGGTCGAGCTGTCGGCGGACGGGACGGCGGCCACGATCACGCTGCCCGCCCCGCAGCTGAGCGAGGCCCGGATCGACCCCGCCGAGAGCCGGGTGCTCGACCGCGACCGCGGGCTGGTCGAGCGGGTCGGTGACGCCCTGGGCGACGACCCGACCGACGACAGCGCGCTCTACTCGCTGGCCGAGCAGCGACTGGAGTCCGCCGCAGCCTCCAGCGACCTGCTCGAGCGCGCCGAGGACGGCACGCGCGAGCTGCTCACCACGCTGGCGGCGTCGCTGGGCGTGGACGAGGTGACCGTGGAGTTCGAGCCCAGCGCCCGCTGACGCCGTCCCCGGCGGCCCGTCCCGAGCCCCGGGACGGGCCGCCGGTGCCCGGTCAGGCGGTCGGGCCCAGCACGTCGGCCAGCTGGCGGGTGTCCACGTACTGCTGGAAGCGGACCACGGAGCCGTCCCGGAGGTCCCAGACGTGGGCGACCTGGGCGTCGAGCGGCTTCCCCGTCGCGTGCGCCCGCGCCGCCCGGTACCGGCCCTCCATGATCACGGTGTCGCCGGCGGCCAGGAAGCGGTGCGGGATGATCGTGAAGCCCTCGAAGTCGCCGACCACCTTCGTGAAGACGTTGTCGACCACGGCCTGCGGGCCGACGAAGGCGTGGCCCGGGTGCCACGGGTTGCCCTCCGCCTCGTTCCACTCGATGTGCTCGCTCATCGCGGCCAGCACCGTCGGGACGTCGCCCCGCCCGAACGCCTCGTAGAGGCTCTGGACCAGGGTGACGTTGTCGGTCGTCGTCTGGGTCATCGGGACTCCTCGGATCCGGGTGGGTGGGGCCGGCATCGCCCGCCGCCGGCCGGGGGCGCCCCGGCGACGGCGGTGGGCAGGAGCGCCATCGGGCGCCCCGCGGACGTTCCTCCTCCCATCCGGCAGGGACCGCAAGGGACCATCGGCTCCCGACGGGGCCGGGGTCCGGGTCAGCCGTCGACGTAGCGGTCGCGCTCGACGACGAACTGCCCGGTCGCGGTGTTGGCGTCGATGAACTCCGGCAGCAGCGGGATCCGCACGGTCACCGTGACGCAGACGTTGAACTCCTCTCCCGGTGCCAGCGTGGGGGTGTAGCTCCCGGCGGCGTCGCAGCCCGAGCCGCGCGGCGCGTAGGCCAGCCGGACGTCGGTCGCCTCGACGGACTGGTCGGCGACCGCCAGCTCGACCGCCCGCTGCGCGCGCGCCAGCCCGGTGGCGAGGTCCGGCGCGGTGCCCAGCGCCCGGCCGGCCTCCCGCGCCGCCGCCGTCGCCGCGAACACCCCGCGCTGCACCGACGAGAAGCCGGCGACCAGGTAGACCAGCGGCACGAAGACGACGAGCGCGACGAAGACGAACTCCACCAGCGCCGAGCCGCGCTCGCCGCCACCGGTCATGCCGAGGCGGTCCCGCAGCCAGGTCATGCGCCCTCCCGCACGGCGCGGCCGGTGACGTCCAGCGGGAGGAGGTCACCCAGCCCGGCCAGCAGGGTGGGGACGGCGCCGGTGCAGCGCACGACCACCAGCGTCAGGCCGGTGCCGTCGACGTCCTCGGTGGCGGTGCAGGTCAGCCCCGCCGCGGTCCGCTCCGAGGTCGCGGCCGCGACGATCTGCGCCGTCCGGCCGCCGCCGGCCGACACCGGGACGTCGGCGTTGGCCGCGTACCGCGCGCCCTCCTGCGCGCCGGCGGTGACCACGTTGCGCACGTGCACGTAGACCGCCACCTGCAGCACCGCCAGGAGCAGCACCACGATCAGTACCGCGACGAGCACGAACTCGACGACGGCGCTGCCCCGCTCGGGGAGGTCGCCTCCGCCCCCGACCGCTCGCACGCCCGCAACGGGCGGATGCGGGTCAGCCACCGCTCGTGACGGAGTCCAGCGCGTTCTGCACCGCCGTCACGATCGCCTCGCGGAACGGGATGAGGATGGCGAGCACCAGGGCCGCCGTCATCACGGTGATCATCACCCAGCCCGGGACGTCGCCCCGCTCGGGATCGTCGCCGCGGACGCGGGCGGCGAGGGCCGCCCAGGCGGCGAGCAACAGGGTCACGAGGCGCATGCGCGGTCCTCTCGGTCGGTCGCGGCGCTCATGAGGCCAACGAGACGATGCTGATCAAGCCGGGGAACAGGGCGAAGAGGACCGTCACCGGGAGCACGAGGAACACGACCGGGACCATCATCGCGATCTCCTTGCGGCCGCCCGCCTCGAGCAGCCGGCGCTTGCCCGCCTCGCGGACGTCCGCCGCCTGGGCGCGCAGCACCTCGGTCAGCGGCGTACCGCGCTCGACGGCCACGAGCAGGCCGTCGACGAACCGGGCGAGCGGGTCCAGCGACGTGCGGTCGGCCAGCTGCTGCAGGGCCTCGGTGAGCGGCACCCCGGCACGGGCCCGGCCGAGCGCGCCGCCGAGCTCGCGGGCGAGCTCGCCACCCGACAGCCGCGTGACGCGGTCGATCGCCGCCGCCGGCCCCTCCCCCGCCGTCACCGCCAGCGCCAGGAGCTCGGCGACCACCGGGAACTCCGCCAGCAGCAGCTCCTCGCGCTGCCGCACCTGCCGGGTCAGCCACCAGTCGCGGCCCAGCAGACCGCCGACCGAACCGGCCACGCACAGCAGCACCACCGAGAGCACGTTGAGGTCCCCGGAGGTCAGCGAGCCCAGGGCCGCGACGACCGCCGCCCCGAGCAGGCCCAGCCCGCCCCACACCACCTGCTCCACGCGGAAGTCCTCGACCGTGGCGTCCGAGCCGAGCGCGTCGAGCCGGCGCCGGACGGCGGCGCGCCCGCCCAGCACCCGGTCCAGCAGGTGGGCGCCGTCGGTGACGGCAGGACCGAACACCCGGCGGGCGGCGGTGAGCAGGCCGGGCTCGGTGGCGGTCCCGAGCAGCCGGGACGGCGGCGGGGTGTCGTGCAGGTAGGGCGCCAGCCGGTCGACCAGCCGCACGGAGCGGAACGGCGGCGCGTAGGTGACGGCCAGCAGGGCACCCGTCGCCGCGAGCAGCCCGAGGAGCATGCCGAGGACGGGGCCGCTCACTGCAGCACCCGCACGTCCTGGGGCAGGCGCCCGATCCGCAGCATCAGCCGGTAGGCGGCCAGGCACACCGCCCCGCCCGCCAGCAGCAGGACGGTTCCGGCCGCCGAGTCGTACGCCGCCAGCGTGGCCGACTGGGTGGCGAGCAGGAGCAGCACCACCCACGGCGCCGCGACCGCCAGGCGTGCGGCCTGCACCACCCAGCCCTGCCGCGTCTCCAGCTCCGCCCGGGCGCGGGCGTCCTCGCGCAGGAACATGGCGAGGGTCCGCAGCACCCGGCCCAGGTCGCTGCCGCCGACCTCGCGCGCCACGCGCAGGGTCTCGACGATGCGGTCACCGACCGGGTCGGCCAGGTCGTCCTTGAGCCGGTCCAGGCAGTCGCCGAAGCGCCCGCTGCTGCGGTACTCGGCGGCGAAGCGCGCGAACGGCGGCCGCACCACCTCGGGGCCACGGACGGCGACGGCACCCAGCGCCTCCGGCAGCGACAGCCCGGCCCGGACGGCGGAGGCGAGGTTGTCGACCACTTCCGGCCACACCTCGCGCAGGTCGGCCCGGCGGCGCACGGCCAGCCTGCGCACCTGGACGGCCGGGAGCGCGAACCCGAAGACGGCGAAGGCCAGGCTGACCGTGACCGTCCCGGTGGTGAGCAGGACCACGACCAGCACGACCAGGCTGAGGACGATCTGCAGCGCCAGCAGTTGCGCGGCGTTGATGCCGGTGAGGCCGGCGGCCGCGAGCTGGTGCTGCCGACGTCCGGGCGTGCGCGGCACCCGCCGGCGCTGCGGTGCCCGGGGCCCGCTGCGCCACACGAGCAGCAGGCCGACGCCGAGCAGGAGCCCGAGCAGGGCGCCCGTCACCGGTCCCACCGCCGGGTGTCGTCGAGCAGGGCGGCGAGGTCGATGCCGGCGGCGGTGAACCGGTCGGCGTGCGGCGGGTGCCCCCCGGCCCGCACGAGCCGCCCGTCGCGGGAGGTGAAGACGTCGGCGAGCTCGACCACGCCGTCCTCGGTGCGACCGGGCACCGCGACGATCTCGCGGACCCGCCGCTGCCCGGAGGGGTCGGTGCCCACGTGCACGACGAGGTCCACGCTGGCGGCGACCGTGGGCACCACGAAGCCGCTGCCGATGTTCTGCCCCGCCAGCAGCGGCAGGGTGCACATCTTGACGATCGCCTCGCGGGCGCCGTTGGCGTGCAGCGTGCACATCCCGGGCAACCCCGAGTTCAGGGCGATCAGCAGGTCCAGGCACTCCTCCTGCCGCACCTCGCCGACGACGATCCGCGAGGGCCGCATGCGCAGCGCCTCCTTGACCAGCCGCCGCAGCGGGATCTCCCCCGCGCCCTCGAGGTTCGGCTGGCGGGTCTGCATCGCGACGACGTCGGGCAGCGGCACGCGCAGCTCGAAGACCTCCTCGGCGGTGACGACCCGCTCCCGAGCCGGGATCGCCGCGCACAGGCAGTTCAGCAGCGTGGTCTTGCCCGCCTGCGTCCCGCCGGAGACCAGCACGTTGAGCCCGACGGCGACCGCGGCCTCGAGGAAGCGGGCGGCGTGCGCGGTCAGCGTGCCCAGCGCGACCAGTTCGTCCAGCGAGTGCGCCTGCAGGACGAACTTGCGGATGTTCACCGCCATGTGCCGGCGGGTGATGTCGGGGATGACGACGTGCAGCCGGGACCCGTCGGGCAGCATGGCGTCGACGAACGGCGTGGACATGTCCAGCCGCCGGCCGGACGTCCGGAGCATGCGCTCGACCAGGTCGCCCAGCTCCCCGGCGCCGAGGATCGTCGTGGTCAGCTCGCTGCGCCCGCGGCGGGCCACGAATACCCGGCCCGGCTCGTTGACCCAGATCTCCTCGACCTCCGGGTCGTCGAGGTAGCGCTGCAGCGGGCCGAAGCCCGCCACCCGGTCCAGGACGTCGCGCACGACGGACTCGGGATCGCCGATCGGGGGCAGCGCCGAGGTCAGCGACCGCTCGGAGTAGTCGGCGACGACGTCGCGCACCAGCGAGCGCACCGGCGCCGGGTCGGCGAGCGGGTCGAGGCCGCGGCGGCGAATGAGCTCGCGCACCTCGCCGTCGACGACCTCCAGCGCGCTGGTCGCAGTCGGCACACACACCCCCGTCGAGCACTCCCGTTCCGGAACGACGGGAATCTAGGAGAACGGGGCACCCGAGCGGGCGGCTCGAGGGCCAGGCTGTGGACGGCTCACGCTCACGGACCGTCGCGACCACCGGAACGGGTGACCCCCAGCCGGGCGGCGGTCAGGAAGGGCGCTCGCCTGCACGGACGACGCGGTGGAGCACCGGTCGGTCGGGGTCGGGTTGCCGACGGCGGAGTGCATCGTGCAGCGGTTGTCGCCTGACAGTGAGGATGTGGGCGAGCCCCGCAGCGGTCGTTCCTGACCCTTCGCCTGACTGACCTCGGGTCTTCAACGGGATCTGTCGGTTCGGTCCG
>NZ_JBJNRJ010000043.1:0-43419 GCF_046233715.1 Trujillonella humicola
GGGGGGGGGGGGGGCGGGGCGGGCGGGTGGGCCGCGCGGGGGGGGCGGGCCCGGCGCGGCCCCCCCCCCCCCGCGACCGCACCGGGGCACTGCCGCGGCGCTGCGCGGTGCCCACCCGTGCGGGGGGCTACGCGCGGGGGCTACGGGCGGAGGCTGATCGTCTCGCCGCGGGTGACGGGGCGCAGCTCGCCGGGCACCCGCCGCTCGGCCACCTCCCGCACGAAGTCGCCCAGCGGGCTGGCGAACCGGTCGTAGTCGTCGAAGTGCACCGGCACGGTGACCGGTGGCCGGAGCAGCTCGACCAGGTCGGCGCCCTGGCGGCCGTCCATGGTGACGGTGAAGCCCAGCGCCCTGGTGCCGCCGAGGTGCGGGATCAGGACGTCGAGCGGGCCGCAGCGCTGCAGGACCTCGGCCAGGTAGGGGCGGAACAGCGTGTCGCCGCTGATGTAGCCGCGCCAGCCGACCGTGCCCTCGCGGACCAGCTCCAGGACGCTGCCCATCACCGGGGGCAGCACCTTCGCCAGCAGGCCGGGCCCGTGCTCGCCGGGCACGGAGGTGATCCGCAGCGTCTCGGCCCCGCGGGTGATCTCGTGCCGCTGCCAGGGCGTCAGGTCCAGCGTCTGCCGGAAGCCGCGCCGCTCCAGCGCCTGCGCCGCCTGCTGCGTGGTCACCACGGGGGTGCTCTTGTCCAGGGTCCGGGTGGCGATCCGGTCCCAGTGGTCGGCGTGCAGGTGGGAGAGGAGGACGGCGTCCAGCGCCGGGAGTTGCGTCGGCTCGAGGGCCGGGTCGGTCAGCCGCTTGGCCCACAGCCCCTTGCCGAGGTAGGCCCGCTGCCCCCGGCGCAGGAAGTTCGGGTCGGTGAGCAGGGTGAACCCGCCGATCCGCAGCAGCGTGGTCGCGTTGCCGCCGAAGGTCAGCGTGACGTCGGCGGTGGGGACGGACGGGTCGGCGGTCATGGCGCCGGGCTTACCCCCCGGCGGTGCCGCGTGCACGTCGGCGGCTCGGGTGGCGGCTCGGGTGGCGGCTCGGGTGGCGGCTCGACGTGGCGGCTCGACGTGGCGGCACCGGCGGCGGCCGGAGCCCGGGGGACCTACCGTCGGCGGGGATCCGACCGGGCCGCGGTGCACGAAGACCCGTCATGCAGTGGAGGACGACCCCGATGACCATGCTCGCCCGTGCCCGCACGACCTGGCGGTCCCTGGCCGCCCGCACGCGACCGGTGCACCCGGAGACGGCGCGCGTCCTGGCCGAGCGGTGGGCGGCGCTGCCCGAGCACGTCCGCACGCCGGCCCAGACCCTCGGCCGGCACGCGGTGGGCTGCGAGGGCACCCACGGCGTCTTCCCGAGGTGCAACCTGACCTGCACGCCCTGCTACCACTCGGCCGACGCCAACAAGGTGCGCGTCGACGGCGCGCACACCGTCCGCGAGGTCGACGCCCAGATGGCCTTCCTGCGGGAGCGGCGCGGCCCGTACGCGCACGCCCAGCTGATCGGGGGCGAGGTGAGCCTGCTCGACCCCGACGACCACGCCGAGGCCCTGCTGACCATGCGCCGGCACGGCCGCTCCCCCATGTCCATGACCCACGGCGACTTCGACCCGGGCTACCTGCGCGCGCTGGTCACCGGGTCCGACGGCCGGCTGCGCCTGGACCGGGTGAGCTTCGCCGGCCACTTCGACTCGCTGATGCGCGGGCGGCGCGGCGCGGTGCGCCCCCGCACCGAGGCCGAGCTGCACCCCTTCCGGCGGCGGTTCGTGCAGATGTTCCGGGACCTGCGCGCCGAGACCGGGCTGCGGTACTACCTCGCGCACAACATGACGGTCACCCCGGCCAACCTCGGGCAGGTCGCCGAGACGGTGCGCGCCGTCCTGCCGATGGGCTTCTCGATGATGTCCTTCCAGCCCGCCGCGCACGTCGGGGACGACCGGCGGTGGACGGAGTCCTACGTCGACGTCGACGCCGACGCCGTGTGGGCGCGGCTGGAGGAGGCGCTGGGGCACGCCGTGCCGCACACCCCCGTCGAGTTCGGCGACCCGCGGTGCAACCGGATCGCCTTCGGCTTCCTGGCCGACGGCCGCTGGACGTCGTTCCTGGACCCGGCCGAGCCCGCCGACCTCGCCGCCCGCGACCGGTTCTTCGCCCACCACGGCGGGATCGCCTTCAGCGGGACCCCGCCGCTGCTCCTGGTCGGCAAGCTGCTGCGGGTCCTGGGCCGGCACCCCGGGGACCTGCCCGTCGCGGTCGGCTGGGCGCGCCGGCTGGTCCGCCGGGCGGGCGGCCTGCGCCGGCTGGTGCGGGCCGGGCGGGCCGGGACGCTCGGGCTGATGACGTTCGAGGTGCACAGCTTCATGGACGCCGCCCAGGTGGGCCCGGCCTGGGAGCTCATGCGGCAGGGCGTCCGGGCCGAGGACCCCCAGCTGCGGGCGACCCAGGAGCGGCTGGCGGCCTGCACCTACTCGATGGCCCACCCCGAGACCGGGGAGCTGGTGCCGGCCTGCGCCCAGCACTCGGTGCTCGATCCCGGGGAGAACGCGCAGCTGCGCCGCCTGCTACCGCTCACCGTGGTCGGCTGAGGGCTCCCGCTCGCGCGTGGCGCCGCCCGGACCGGGGGGCACCACCGCGCGCGCGTCCACCGGCAGGCGGAGACCGACCCGCTGCCCGGCCACCCAGTGCTCGCCCGGGCCGCTCTCGGCCTGCACCACGGCGGTCCCGCGGTTCCCCGGGACCTCCACCACGAGCAGCGCCCGAAGCCCGCGGGGACGCACCCGGACGACGACGCCACCGACGTCGGCGAAGGGGTCCCCGTCGCGGGTCACGACCACCGCCTCGGGGCGGATCACCAGTACCCCGGGGCCCTCGGGGACCGGTCCGGGCAGCCCCAGCTCGCCGAGCGCGGAGCGGTGCCGGCCGGACCGGACCGTTCCGTCCACCTCCGTGCGCCCGCCCAGCAGCCGGGCCACGGCGAGCGAGCGCGGCCGGGTGTACAGCTCGCGCACCGGGCCGTGCTGGAGCAGCCGGCCGGCGTCCAGGACGGCGACGGTGTCGGCGAGCGCGGCCGCCTCGGCCTGGTCGTGGGTGACCAGCAGCACGGTGGGGTCCAGGCGCATCCGCAGGTCGGCCAGCAGCTCGTGCATCTCCTCCCGCAGCGCGGCGTCGAGGGCGCTGAAGGCCTCGTCGAGGAGCAGGACGCGCGGCTCGGCGGCCAGCGCCCGGGCCAGCGCCACCCGCTGCTCCT
Organism: Trujillonella humicola; assembly: GCF_046233715.1. Lineage (NCBI taxonomy): Bacteria > Bacillati > Actinomycetota > Actinomycetes > Geodermatophilales > Geodermatophilaceae > Trujillonella > Trujillonella humicola. Next base: position 3,235 of record NZ_JBJNRJ010000043.1, read on the forward strand.
GCCCCCCGGACAGCGCCCGCGCCGGGCGGTCGCCGAACCCGGCCAGCGCGACCAGCCCGAGGAAGTGCTCGGCCCGGGCCCGTGCCCGCCGCCGCGGGACGCCCCGCACCCGGTCGGCGAAGGCCACGTTGTCGCGCACCGACAGGTGCGGGAACAGCAGCGGGCGCTGGAACACCATGGCCATCCCGCGCCGCTCCGGCGGGACGCCGGCGAGGTCGGCGCCGTCGAGCCGAACGGTGCCCCGGGTCGGGGCGTCGAGGCCGGCGGTCAGCCGCAGCGCGGTGCTCTTGCCCGACCCCGAGGGGCCCAGCAGCGCCACGCACGACCCGGCGGGTACCTGCAGGTCCAGCCCGTCGAGCGCCGGCGGCTGCCCCGTGCCGTGGACGCGGGTGAGGTCCCGCAGCTCCAGCGCGCCGCTCACGCCGTCCCCCGGCGGCCGCGGCGCCCGAGCGCCCCGACGACGGCGAGCAGCGCGAGCGGCGGCAGCGCCGAGGACAGCGCCAGGACGGCGACCTGGGCGTCGTTGCCCGTGGCCGCCGCCGACGAGGCGAGCAGCAGCGGCAGGGTGACCAGCCGGGCGCCACCCACCAGGAGGGTGACCACGTAGTCGCTCCAGCCGACCAGGAAGGCCAGGAACGCCGCGCCGGCCAGCGCGGGAGCCACCAGCGGCAGCTGCACCGCCCGGACGGTCTGCCAGGCGGTGGCGCCGAGCGTGCGCGCCTCGTCCTCGAACCCGCGGTCGAGGGCGGCGTAGGCCGACCGCATCACGATCACCGTGTAGGGCAGCGCCGCGACCGTGAGCACCGCGACGACGCCGGCCTCGGGCGGGATCCGCAGCCGCAGCAGCAGCACGTCCAGGCCGAGCGCGACGGCGAACGGCGGCAGCACCAGCGGGGTGAGGAGCACCGCCAGCACCGCACCGCGCAGCGGGACCTCCCGGTCGGCCAGGGCCCGCCCGGCCAGGGCACCCAGCGGGGTGGCCAGCACGGCCACGGCCAGCCCCAGCAGCGTCGATCGCAGCAGCGCGCCGGGCGCCCCGGCGTCCAGCGCCGCGCGCAGGCCGGAGGCCCCCCACTCCTGCGGCAGCACCGCGGGCGCCGCCCACCGGTCGGCGACCGACCACAGCAGCAGCGGCACCAGCGGCAGGACCAGCCACAGCCCCAGCAGCCCCCGGCCGAGTCCCCGGCCCGCCCCCCGGAGGGGGCGCGTCGCGGCCCGGGTGCCGCTCACGCGTCGGCCGCCAGCCGCCGCAGCCAGCGCAGCGACAGCGCGATCGCGGCCAGGGCCAGCGCGGCGGTGGTCACCGCGACCGCCGCGGCCTGGGGGCGGGCGGCCAGGTCGATCGAGGTGGACAGCCGCACGGCCATGACCGGCAGCGGCTCGGGGTAGGGCCGGCCCAGCAGCGCCGCCACCTCGTAGGAGCCGAGGGCGTAGACGAAGGCGACCGCCGACGCGGCGCCCAGCGCCGGAGCGGCCAGGGGCAGGGTCACGAAGCGGAACCGCGCCCAGCGGCCGGCCCCGAGCAGCGCCGCGGTCTCGCCGTAGGAGCGGGTGCGGGTGGCCAGCACCCCGCCGACGACGAGCGCGACGAACGCCGACTCCTTCCAGGCGTACTCGGCCACCACCGCGATCCACCACCGGCCGCCGACCAGCGCCGGCCAGTCCTCCGGCGCGACACCGAGGAGCCGGGACAGGAACCCGGCGTCGGCCAGCAGCAGGCCCATCGCGGCCGCACCCACCAGGTGCGGGATCGGGAGGGTGAGCGCGGCGAGCGCGCCCAGCAGCCGGCTGCGCCGCACGGCCGCGGTCGCGGCCAGCGCGATCGCCAGGCCCACGACGGCGGCGACGGCGGTGGCGGCCGCGGCGATCGCGAGCGACAACCACACCGACGTGCCCAGGTCCGCCGAGCGCCAGGCGTCCAGCGTCAGCCGGGGCTCCCCCACCAGGGGCATGAGCCCCAGCGCCAGCAGGGCGGCCGACGTCAGGCCCGCGCCGACGACCGCGACCACCGGCACGAGGGCCGGCAGCACGAGCAGCAGCCCGCGGGACGATCGCGACGGCCGTCCGGTCACGGGGCGAGGACGGCGCGGCGCCACCCCTCGTCCAGCGCGGTCACCCACTCCGGCCCGAGCTCCGGGTCGGCGCCGGCCGACAGCTCCTCGTAGGACGGCACGATCGGCGATGCCGGCAGCCGGTCGAAGGCCGCCCGGTCCTCGGGCTCCAGCCGGTCGAGGTCGAGCACGGTGAACTGCCCCCAGGTGGCCGGGTCGGCCTTGGCCGCCTGCTGCCCGGGGGACAGCGCCAGGTCGGCCACGACCATCGCCCCCTCCTGGCTGCCCGACGTCGACGGGATCGCCAGGAAGCTGGCGTTGCCGATGGTGCCCTCGTCGAGGATCAGCACCCGCGTCGTCGCGGGGAACGTGCCGTCCTGCACCAGCTGGGTGAGCGTGGCCGGCCCGTAGGTCATGGTGACGTCGACCTGGCCGTCGGCGTAGAGCTGGTCGAGCTCCTGGAGGGTCTGCGGGTAGGTGTCCCCGCCGCGCCACAGCGCCGGGGCGAGCTCCCCGAGCCGATCGAACAGCGCGGGGGCCAGCTCGTCGTAGGCCTCCTGCGAGAACTCCAGCGGCACCTCGTCCGACCCGCCGGAGACGGTGGAGAGCACCTGCCGGACGAACACCGAGCCGGTGAAGTCCGGGGGCGCCGGGTAGGTGAAGCGGCCGGGGTTCTGCTCGACCCACTCCAGCAGCCCGTCGAGCGTCGTCGGGGGCTCGGGGACCCGCGCGGAGTCGTACACGAGGGTGAACTGTGCCTTGTGCCAGGGCGCCTCGCACCCGTCGACCGGCACGCCGAAGTCGGTGGTCAGCAGCGGGTCGTCGGGGTCGGTGTAGGCCATGCCGGGCAGCGCGTCGGTCCAGTCGCACAGCCACGCCCCGGCCTGCCGGCCGGTGGCGAAGTTGTCCCCGTTGACCCACACGAGGTCCACCTCGCCGTCGGTCACGCCGGCCCGCCGCTCGCTGAGGATCCGGTTGACCGCGTCGCCGGTGTCGGCCACCGGGACCCGCTCGAGCGTCACCCCCAGCTCGGCGGCCGCGGGCGCGAGGACGTCGTCGACGTAGGCGTTGCCCTGGTCGTCGCCTCCGTACATCCACATCCGGACGGTCTGCCCGTCGGCCTCGGCCAGCACCTCGTCCCACGGCCGGTCCTCGGCGGTGGGGGCCTCGGCCGCCGGCGCCGAGCAGGCGGTCGTCACGGCCAGGGCGGCGACGGCGAGGACGGCGGGCGCAGCGGCGGACCGCCGGCGGCGGGGACGGGGTGCGGACACTCGGCGGACCTCCAGGTGGGCGGACTCGGCGTGGGGCTCGACCGGCGTTCGGATCGGCGTTCCCGAGCGGATGCGTTCCCGGTCGGTCAGCAGGCAGGATCGTGCTCCACCGGGGGGCGCGCCGCCCGGGGGGCCGGCCGGCTCCGGTCACCGAGGAGGTCGCGCGTGCTCGACTCCGCGGCCCGGGCGCTGCTGGACGCCCCCCTGGCCCGCGTGGCGCAGGCGCTGGACCGCCCGTGGCTGACCCCGGACCGGCTCACCGTCGCCGGCCTGGTGCTGGGCCTGGCCAGCGCGGCCGCCGCGGCCGGGCGGCTGTGGACCCTCGCCCTGGTGCTGTGGCTGCTGTCCCGCGCCGCCGACGGGCTCGACGGCCCGCTGGCCCGCCGCCGCCGGGCGGCCGGACGGCTCGCCGACGCGGGCAGCGGGGGGTTCCTCGACATCACCGCCGACTTCCTCGTCTACGGCAGCGGGGTGGTGGGCGTGGCCGTCGGCGTCACGACCGCCCACGACGCGCCCTGGCTGCCCTTCCTGGCGGTGCTGCTCGCCTACTACGTCAACGGGACGGCGTTCCTGGCGTTCTCCTCGATCGCCGAGCGGGCCGGCCGCCGGATCGACGACGGCCGGTCCCTGTCGTTCCTCGGCGGCCTGGCGGAGGGCACGGAGACCATCGCCGTCCACGCGCTCTGGCTGCTGCTGCCGGCCGTGGCGTGGCAGGTGGCCTGGGTGTGGGCCGGCGTCGTGGGCCTGACCGCGGCCCACCGGGTGGTCGTGGGCTACCGCGCGCTGCGCTGACCGCCGGGCCCGGCGGTCGCGGCCCGGTCCAGCCACCATCCCCGCACCCGGACGGCCGCGCCCGCCAGGGTCCGTGCGACGGGCCGGGCGAGCCGCGCGCGGACGTCGTCCACCGCGGTGTCGACGACGCCGTCGTTGTACGTCGGGTACGGGTGCTGGGTCCCCGCCAGGTCCCGGGTGGTGAGGCCGCGCCGGACGGCGAGGGTCAGCTCGCCGAGCGTCTCCCCGGCGCGCGGGCCCACCACCGTGGCGCCGACCACCCGCCCGCGCCGGTCGAGGACCAGCGTGGTCGAGCCCGCCGTCTCGCCCTCGGCCACCGCGCGGTCCACCTCGGCGTGCGGGGTGCGCCGCACGGTGAGCCCGGGGCCGGCCTCGTGCGGGGCGATGCCGACCGCGGCGACCTCCGGTGAGGTGTAGGTGACCCGGGGGACGACGTCGTCGACCCGCCGCCGCAGCCCGAGGACGGCGTTGGCCGCGGCCAGGCTGCCGTGCACGCCGGCGGTGTGGGTGAACTGCGGGTGCCCGGTGACGTCGCCGGCGGCCCAGATGCGGGGGTTCGTGGTGCGCAGCGCGCCGTCCACGGTCAGGGTGCCGTCGTCGTCCAGGCCGACACCGGCGGTGTCGCAGCCCAGGCCCGCCGTGCGCGGCCGCCGGCCCACCGCCACCAGCAGCCGGTCGTAGGGGAGGGCGGTGCCGTCGTCCAGGTGCACGGTGCCGCCGTCCGGGGTGCCGGTGACCCGGGCGGCCTGCGACCCCAGGTGCAGGGTGACGCCGTCGCGGCGCAGCGCGTCGGCGACCACCTCCGCCGCGGCCGGGTCCTCCTTGCCCAGCAGGCGGTCGGCGCCGTCGACGACGGTCACCTGCGAGCCCAGGCGGGCGAAGGCCTGGCCGAGCTCGCAGCCGATCGGCCCGCCGCCCAGGACGACGAGCCGGCGGGGCAGCTCCTCGACGTCCCACACGGTCTCGCTGGTCAGCGGCCCTGCCTCGGCGAGCCCGGGGACCGGGGGGACCGCCGGCGCGGAGCCCACCGCGAGCAGCGCGGAGCGGAACCGGACCCGCCGGCCGCCGACGTCGGCGGTGTCGGGGCCGGTCAGCACCGCCTCGGCGGCCGCCACCTGCACGCCGGCCGCGCGCAGGGCGTCCGGGGAGTCGGCGGGCTCGATCGCGGCGATCGCGCCCTGCACGTGGGCGCGCACCCGGGCGAAGTCCACGGTCACCGACCCGGTCTCGACCCCGAGCCGGGCCGCGTCGCGGGCCTGCGCCGCGGCCGAGGCGGCGGCGAGCAGCGCCTTGGAGGGCACGCAGCCGGTCCAGAGGCAGTCCCCGCCGGTGCGCTCCCGTTCCACGAGGAGCACCCGGGCGCCCAGCGCGGCGGCCGTGTGCGCGCCCACGAGGCCGGCGGTGCCCCCGCCGACGACGAGCAGGTCCACGGTGTCGGGGGATGCGGTCCTCGCGCTCACCCGTCGCACCGTAGGGGTGCCGGCGGCAGGATGGCGCGCGATGGACCTGCCCGATGACCCCGTGGACGTGCTCGTCGTCGGCGCCGGGCAGGCGGGCCTGGGCACGGCGCACGCGCTGGCGCGGGCCGGCGTCCGCGACGTCCTCGTGCTGGACGCCGCCGAGGTGGGGAGCAGCTGGCTGCGGCGGTGGGACAGCCTGCGGCTGTTCACCGACCGGCGGTTCAGCCGCCTGCCGGGCCTGCGCTTCCCGCGCGGCGCGCACCGCTTCCCCTCCCGGCTGGAGATGGCCGCCTACCTGCACGACTACGCCGGCGCCCTCGACGTGCCGGTGCGCACCGGGACGCCGGTCGAGCGGCTGACCCGGGAGGGAGGCCTGCTCGTGGCCGCGACGCCGGCCGGGCCGGTGCGGGCCCGGCAGGTGGTGGTCGCCAACGGGCCGTTCCGCCGTCCGCGGGTGCCCGCGCAGGCGGCCGGCCTGGACCCGGCGGTGCTCCAGCTGCACTCGGCGGGCTACCGGCGCCCGGCCGACGTCCCGCCCGGCCCGGTGCTCGTGGTCGGCGGGGGCAACTCCGCCGCCCAGCTGGCGGTCGAGCTGGCCCGGTCCGGGCGCGAGGTGACCGTCGCCGCGCCGCGCGAGCCCTGGTACCGGTCGCAGACGACCCTCGGGATCAGCCTGCACCGGTGGCTCCTGCTCTCCGGCGTGCTGAACGCCGGCAGCCGCACGCCGCTGTCGCGGTACCTGCGCCGGCGGGGGGACGTCGTCGTCGGCCGGGAGCTGCAGCACGCACTCGAGGCGGGCGCCCTGCGACTGCTGCCGCACCGGCTGACCTCCGCGTCGGGAACCCGCACCGGCCTGGCCGACGGCACGTCGCTCGAGGTCGCCGCCGTGCTGTGGTGCACCGGGTTCCTCCCCGACACCGCCTGGGTGCAGATCCCCGGGGCCACCGACGCCGCCGGCACCCCGGTGCACTCCCGCGGTGCCTCGCCGGTACCCGGCCTGCACTGGATGGGCCTGCCCTGGCAGACGCGGGTCAACTCCTCGCTCGTCGACGGCGTGGACCGCGACGCCCGCCGCACCGCGGCCCGCATCCGCCGCGCACTGCGGGCCGGCTGACCCCCGCCGAGCTCGCCGCCGGTGGCATCCCCGACGAGATCTGCACACTCGTCGCCATCAGGCCCTGATGCCGACGACTGTGCAGATCTCGCGAGGGGTGGCGGCTGGTAGACAGGGGCCGTGGCCGGACAACGCGACGTCGACGCGTCCTTCCTCGCCCTCCCGCTGTCCGCCCTCACCGAGGCCGCGCTGACCCGCGCGCGTGACCTGGGCTGCGAGCACGCCGACCTCCGCGTGGAGCGCATCCGCACCCAGTCGATCAGCCTGCGCGACGCCCGCCTGGAGAGCCTGGCCGACGGCGAGGACCTCGGCCTGGCCGTCCGCGTGGTGCACGAGGGCACGTGGGGCTTCGCCGCCGGCGTCGTCCTCACCGCCGCCGAGGCGGTCCGCCTGGCCGAGGAGGCGGTGGCGGTCGCACGCGTCTCCGCGGCGCTGGCCACCGACCGGGTGGAGCTGGCCTCCGAGCCGGTGTACCCGGACGGCGTCTGGGTCTCCGAGCACGACGTCGACCCCTTCACGGTGCCGGACGCGGAGAAGACGGCGCTGCTGACCGAGCTGTCCGAGCGGCTGATGGCCGCCGACGGCGTCGAGCACGTGCAGTCGGGGTGCACCGCGGTCAAGGAGCAGAAGTACTACGCCGACACCGCCGGCACCCGGACCCGCCAGCAGCGGGTGCGCATCCACCCCGCGTTCACCGCGCTCACGGTGGACCGGGCCACCGGCGCCTTCGAGAGCATGCGGACGCTCGCCCCGCCGGTGGGCCGCGGCTGGGAGTACCTCACCGGTACCGGCTGGGACTGGGACCGCGAGCTGGCCGAGATCCCCGAGCTGCTGCGGGAGAAGACCAAGGCGCCCAGCGTCGAGGCCGGCCGCTACGACCTCGTCGTCGACCCCTCGAACCTGTGGCTCACCATCCACGAGTCGGTCGGCCACGCCACCGAGCTCGACCGCGCGCTGGGCTACGAGGCCGCCTACGCCGGTACCTCGTTCGCCACCGTCGACAAGCTGGGCACCCTGCAGTACGGGTCGCCGCTGATGCACGTCACCGGCGACCGCACCGCCGTCCACGGGCTGGCCTCGGTCGGGTGGGACGACGAGGGCGTGCGGTCCCAGCAGTGGGACATCGTCCGGGACGGCGTCCTCGTCGGGTACCAGGTCGACCGGAACATGGCTCGCCTGCGCGGCATGGAGCGGTCCAACGGGTGCGCCTTCGCCGACTCGCCGAGGCACGTCCCCGTGCAGCGGATGGCGAACGTGTCGCTGCGGCCGGCCGCCGGCGGCCCGTCCACCGAGGAGCTGATCGCCGGCGTGGACCGCGGCATCTACGTGGTGGGCGACAAGAGCTGGTCGATCGACATGCAGCGCTACAACTTCCAGTTCACCGGGCAGCGCTTCTACCGGATCGAGGGCGGGCGGCTGGCCGGGCAGCTGCGCGACGTCGCCTACCAGGCCACGACGACGGACTTCTGGGGCTCGATGCGCGCGGTCGGCGGCGAGCGGACCTACGTGCTCGGCGGGGCGCTCAACTGCGGCAAGGCCCAGCCGGGACAGGTCGCGCCGGTCAGCCACGGCTGCCCGTCGGCCCTGTTCGAGGGCGTCACCATCCTCAACACCGTCCAGGAGGGGGGGAGATGAGCGAGCTCGCGAGCTCATCCCGGAACGGAGCACCCCGGGGCGCGGGGGCGACGAGCGCCGGCGAGGAGGCCTCGTGACCCGCGCGCAGGACCTCGTGGAGAAGGCGCTGGCCGCCTCGACCGCCGACGGGCAGGTCGCCTTCGTCGTCGACAGCTCGGAGGCCAACCTCCGCTGGGCGGGCAACAGCCTGACCACCAACGGCTCGATGCGCTCGCGGCAGGTCGTCGTGATCTCCTTCGTCGACGGCGGAGCGGGCATGGCCGCGGGCACGGTCGCCCGCTCCGGCACCCCCGACATCGCCGAGCTGGTCGCCGCCAGCGAGCAGGCCGCCCGCGACGCCGGCCCGGCCGAGGACGCCGTTCCGCTGGTCTCGGACCCGCCGCCGGGCTCCGGCGACTGGGACGCCGACCCGGCGGAGACCTCGATCTCGGTCTTCGAGGAGTTCGCGCCGGCGCTGGGCGTCGCGTTCGGTGCCGCGCGCGACCGCGGCGACCTGCTGTTCGGCTACGCCGAGCACTCGATGTCGACCACCTACCTCGGGACCTCGACCGGGCTGCGGCTGCGCCACGACCAGCCCACCGGCCGGGTGGAGCTCAACGGCAAGAGCAGCGACCTCGCCCGCTCGGTGTGGACCGGGGTCGGCACCCGCGACTTCCTGGACGTATCGGTCGCCGGGCTGGCCGCCGAGGTCGACCGCAAGCTCGCGTGGTCGCAGCGGAGGATCGACCTGCCCGCCGGCAACTACGAGACGCTGCTGCCGCCCTCGGCGGTCAGCGACCTCATGATCTACGCCTACTGGACGATGGAGGCCCGCGACGCCGACGAGGGCCGCAGCGTCTACGCCCGGCCCGGCGGCGGCAGCCGGATCGGCGAGCGGCTGGCCGCGCTCCCGCTGACCCTGCGCAGCGATCCCTCCGCCCCCGGCCTGGAGACCGCTCGCTTCCAGGTGGTCGGCGGGTCCTCCGGCGCGGCGTCGGTGTTCGACAACGGGATGGCGGTGCCGGCGGTCGACTGGATCCGCGACGGGGTCCTGACCAACCTGGTGCGCCCGCGCGCGTGGGCGCTGCGGACGACGGCACCGGCCACGGCCGCCGTCGACAACCTGATCCTCGAGGACCCGAACGCCACGGCGAGCCTCGAGGAGATGGTCGAGTCCACCGAGCGCGGGCTGCTGCTGACCACGCTCTGGTACATCCGCGAGGTCGACCCGCAGACGCTGCTGCTCACCGGGCTCACCCGCGACGGCGTGTTCCTCGTCGAGGGCGGCGAGGTGACCGGCGCGGTCAACAACTTCCGGTTCAACGAGTCGCCGGTGGACCTGCTCGGCCGGATCACCCAGGCCTCGCGGACCGAGCGCACCCTGCCCAGGGAGTGGAACGACTGGTTCACCCGGGCCGCGATGCCCGCCGTCCGCGTGCCCGACTTCCACATGAGCTCGGTCTCGCCGGCCAGCTGAGCCCCGGGGACCGCTGGGACACGAGTGGCCGGTGCGGCCGGGGTGGGGAGAACCGCTTCAGTTACCGCAGGGGAGTGCCGTTGAAACACGGCATCGGGGATATTTTTCTCCGGCACAGCACGCGGGCCCCTGCGGGGCCGTCGAGGGGAGCCTTCCCGATGAGCAGGATGCAGAAGCCGTCGGTCTTCCAGGTCGGTCAGGTGTGGGACGACGGCCGCACCGTCGTCGTCTCGGGATGGGGTCTGGGGCTGTGCGTCTCGGGCTGCACCTGCCACCGGCACCCGTCGGCGGGGCACCTCGCCATCGACGAGGACCAGGCGGCGGGTCGCCTCGGCCTGGTCAGCTACCGCGAGGGCGGCTGCGACTGCTGCGAGGCGTGGACGGCCGACGAGCTGTCCGCCGTCCTGCGCGACTTCGCCTCGGTCTCGGCGCTCGACGCCCAGGAGCCCCTGGCCGGATGAACGCCCTCGCTGGCCCCCGACCCTCGCGGGCTCGGGTCGGGACGCAGCGGGGCCGACGTCGGCCGGTTCCGGTGCCTGCCTGCGGGTAGGTGGCGGGCATGCTGGGACGCGCTGCTCTCCGCGGGGCACTGGCCGGCCTGGCCGGCACCGCGGCCATGACCCTGGCCGAGAAGGTGGAGCAGCACGTCACCGGCCGGCCGGACAGCTATGTGCCCGGCCGGACGCTGACCGCGCTGACCTCCGGGCGCCGGCTGCCGGAGCGGGCCCGACCGCCGGTGCGCAACCACCTCATGCACTGGGGGACCGGAGCGCTGGTCGGGGCGCTGCGCGGCGTGTGGGCGGCGGTGGGGCTCCGCGGCTGGCGGGCGTCGGCCTGGCACGCCTCCGTGCGGCTGGCCACCGACCAGACGTTGGAGAACGCCACCGGCGTCGGCTCCCCGCCGTGGACCTGGTCGCGGCACGACCGGGTCGTCGACCTCGGGGGCAAGGCCGTCTACGCGTTCGTCACCGGCGCGGTCGCCGACCGGCTGGTGCCCCTGGCGGCCGACCGCGGTCCGGACGGCACGGCCCGCGGACCCCGCGGGGACCTCTGGCGCTGATCGCGAGGTGCCGGGTGGGCCCGTCCCGCCCGTGACCGGTGTGACGGAGGGGTTCACCCTCCGGGGCTCCTGAAACCTCCCGGGCCGCCCGGGGCTGCTGTGACGGGCGGGGTCGATCGAGCCTCCTCCGGGCCCGCGTGCCCCGCTCACGTGTCGACACGTCGTCCTTACCGTCCGTACGGACGCGCAGGACACCGCCCCTTCCCCGGGCGGGGCGCGGAGCACACGAGGAGCTGACGATGCAGCGCAACCGGACGACGAGCCGCCGCTGGGCCGGTGCCGTGCTCGCGGCCGCCGCAGCCGTCGGCGTGGTGCTCGGGCCCGGCACCGCCACCGCCGCGCCCGGCACCGCCGACGAGGCCGCCGAGCTGGTGGCGCAGGCGGGCCAGGAGCTCACGCAGCTCGACGAGCAGGTCCACCAGGCGGTGCTGACCGTCGCCGAGCTGCAGCAGGCCGCGGCCGACGCCCGCGCCGCCGCCGAGACGGCGGACGCCGAGGTCGCCCGGTACGAGCCGCAACTGGTGGCCATCGCCCAGACCGGCTACACCTCCGGACCCACCTCCGGCCTCGCCGCCTTCCTCACCAGCGAGTCCGCCGAGGACTTCGTGCAGCAGATGACGACGCTGGACGTGATCGCCGCGCACACCGACAGCGTGCTGGTCCAGGTCTCCGCCGCCCGCGAGCAGTTCCTGGCCGCGCAGGCGCAGGCCGAGGCCACCGCGGCGGAGGCCGAGGCGGCGCTGGCCACCCTCCGGGAGCAGCAGGCCGAGGTGCAGGCCCGGGTCGACCGCTACGAGGCCGACTTCGCCCGCCTCACGGCGGCCGAGCAGGCCGTCGTGACCACGACCCTGGCCGGCCCGGTGCTCGACGTGCCCGCCACCCTGGCCCCGCCGCCGTCGGCCGCCGCCGGTGCGGTCGTCGAGGCCGCGCTCGCCCAGGTCGGCGACCCCTACGTCTGGGGCGCGTCCGGGCCCAACGGCTTCGACTGCTCGGGGCTCACCCAGTTCGCCTACGCCGCCGTCGGCGTCTCGCTGCCGCACTCCAGCCGCGCCCAGGCCGGGATGGGCGTCGCGGTCTCCCGCGCCGAGCTGCAGCCGGGCGACATCGTGTACTTCTACTCACCGGTCAGCCACGTCGGCATCTACATCGGCAACGGCGCGATGGTGCACGCGCGGACGTTCGGCCAGCCGGTCGCGGTCACCTCGGTCGACATGCGCGGCTACGCCGGCGCCCGCCGCATCCTCTGACCCGGGGCCCTGCCCGTCGCGACCGGGGCGCCCGCCGCGGCCGCAGCGCGGGTCAGCCGGCGGCCGCCGTCTCCACGGCGGCGGTGATCCGCCGGGCCCGGGTCTCCGGCGTGGCGGCGGTGTGCACCCGCCACAGCAGCGAGTACCGGCTCTGGGCGTCGAGGGCGTCGAAGGCCGCCCGCGCGCCGGGGACGGCGGCCAGGGCCGCGGCGAGGTCGTCGGGGACCGTCATGTCCGCGCTGCCGGGGTAGGCGCGGTCCCACCGGCCGTCGGCCTGTGCCGCCTCGACCGCGGCCAGCCCCGCCGGGCGCATCCGGCCGGCCTCGAGCAGCCGCCCGACGGTGCCGACGTTCTTCTGCGACCAGACGCTGCGCGCCCGCCGGGGCGTGATCCGCTGCAGGTAGGTGTCCTCGTCCAGCCGGTTGGACCGCCCGTCGATCCAGCCGAAGCACAGGCAGCTCTCGACCAGCTCGGGATAGCTGACCGACGGGATGCCCGAGCCCTTCTTGGCCAGCCGCACGTACAGGCCCGGCGCGGAGTCGCCCTCGGCCGCCAGCCAGGCCTCCAGCGAGGCCTGGTCGGGGAAGGCCAGCACCGGGAGGTCGGTCGGCAGGGTCATCCCAGCTCCCGGCGGAGGGTCGCCGCGGCCAGCGCCAGGGAGCGCATCTTCCCGGCGGCCGACGCCCGCGGCAGGTACTTGAGCCCGCAGTCGCTGGTGAGCACCAGCCGCTCGACGTCCACCTCGGGCAGCGCCCGGCGCACGCGGTCGGCGACGACCTCCGGCGTCTCCACCTCGGGCGTGGACAGGTCGAGGACGCCCAGCGCGATGCCCTTGCCGCGCAGCGGCCGCAGCTGCGCCGGGTCCAGGTGCGACTGCGCCGTCTCCACCGAGACGGTGTCCACCGGGGTGTCGGCGAGCTCGGGGAGGAAGGAGTAGCCCTCGGGCCGCTCGGAGACCATCGCGGCGTACCCGAAGCACAGGTGCAGGTGCACCGGTCCGGGCGCGCCCTCCACGGCCCGGGTGACGGCCTCCGCGCCGTACCGGCGGGCGACCTCCGGGCGGGCCTGCAGCCAGGGCTCGTCGATCTGGACGACGTCGGCCCCGGCGGCGAACAGGTCGGCGATCTCCTGCCGCACGACGTCGGCGTAGGCCAGCGCGAGCACCCGGTCGTCGCCGTAGTGCTGGTCCTCGGACTGCTGGGCCATGGTGAACGGCCCCGGGACGGTGATCTTCACGGTGCGGTCGGTGGCCGCCCGCAGGAACCGGACGTCGTCGGCCTGGATCGGTCGCGGCCGGGTGACCGGCCCGACCACCCGGGGCACCGGGATCGGCCTTCCCGAGCGGTTGAGCACCGTGCCGGGGTGGTCGACGTCCACCCCGGCCAGCGCCGTGGCGAAGTGGTTGGAGTAGGACTCCCGGCGGATCTCGCCGTCGGTGACGACGTCGAGCCCGGCGTCCTCCTGGGAGCGGATCGCGAGCAGGGTGGCGTCGTCCTGCGCCTCGGCGAGCTGGTCGGGGTGGACCCGCCAGATCTCGCGCGCCCGCACCCGCGGGGGGAACTGCCCGGCCAGCTTGTCGTGGTCGACCAGCCACCCGGGCTGGGGCAGGCTGCCGACGATCGAGGTGGGCAGGGCGGGTGGCATCGGTCCTCCCGGGGACGGCGGTGTCGGCGGGGAGTCTGCCCGACGGGTGCGACACCGGCACCGCTGTGCTGAGGTGACCCGGTGGCGGAGAACTACATCGGCGAACTGGACTTCGGTGCACCGCGGATCGACCCGGAGGCGTTCGTGGCGCCGACCGCGGTCGTCGTGGGCGCGGTGACGCTCGGCCCGCAGGCCAGCGTCTGGTACGGCGCCGTCCTCCGGGCCGACGCCGAGGTGATCGAGATCGGCGCCGGCTCGAACGTGCAGGACGGCAGCACGCTGCACTCCGACCCCGGCTTCCCGCTGGTCGTCGGGGCGGGGGTGACGGTCGGGCACCGGGTGGTCCTGCACGGCGCGCGGGTCGACGACGACGTCCTGGTGGGCATGGGCAGCATCGTCATGAACGGCGCCCACATCGGCTCGGGGTCGATCGTGGCCGCGGGCGCCGTCGTCACCCAGGGCAAGCAGTTCCCGCCGCGCTCGGTCATCGCCGGGGTCCCGGCGAAGGTCGTCCGGGAGGCGACCGACGACGACCTGCTGCACATCCGCGGCAACGCGCTGGCCTACAGCGAGCGGTTGCCCTCGGCGCGGAGGGTGCGCCCCGTCATCCGCGGGAAGCTGCCGGCCGCCGGCCTCGTCCCCGGCGACGCCGCCGACTGACCTCGCGACGAGATCTGCACACTCGTCGCCATCGGCCGCTGATGGTGACCACTGTGCAGATCTCGTCGCGGCTCGGGTCTCGCGGCGGGGTGCGGCGCGGAGGGGTCCGGACGGCGCCGTAGCGTTCCCCGCGTCCGGTGGACGACGCGAGGAGCGTGCAGTGGTCGACGAGGTGCCTGCGACGGTGCAGGGGATCTACGAGGAGGTCCTCCGGCGCAACCCGGGGGAGACGGAGTTCCACCAGGCGGTCCGGGAGGTCCTGGAGTCGCTGGCCGTGGTGCTCGACCGGCACAGCGAGTACGCCGAGATGAAGACGGTGCAGCGGATCTGCGAGCCCGAGCGGCAGATCATCTTCCGCGTGCCCTGGCAGGACGACAGCGGCGAGGTGCAGATCAACCGGGGGTTCCGGGTCGAGTTCAACTCGGCCCTCGGTCCCTACAAGGGCGGGCTGCGGTTCCACCCGTCGGTGAACCTGGGCATCGTCAAGTTCCTGGGCTTCGAGCAGATCTTCAAGAACGCCCTCACCGGCATGCCGATCGGTGGCGGCAAGGGCGGCTCCGACTTCGAGCCCAAGGGCCGCTCCGACGCCGAGGTCATGCGCTTCTGCCAGTCGTTCATGACCGAGCTGTACCGGCACCTCGGCGAGTACACCGACGTGCCGGCCGGCGACATCGGCGTCGGCGCCCGCGAGATCGGCTACCTGTTCGGCCAGTACAAGCGGATCACCAACCGCTACGAGTCCGGCGTCCTCACCGGCAAGGGGCTGGGCTGGGGCGGCGCCCTGGTGCGCACCGAGGCGACCGGCTACGGCGCGGCGTTCTTCGCCGACGCGATGATGCAGGCCCGCGGGGACTCCTTCGACGGCAAGCGCGTCGTGGTGAGCGGCTCGGGCAACGTCGCCGTCTACGGCATCGAGAAGGTCCACCAGCTTGGCGGCACCGTCGTCGCCTGCTCGGACTCCTCGGGCTACGTGGTCGACGAGAAGGGCATCGACCTCGAGCTGCTCAAGCAGGTGAAGGAGGCCGAGCGGGCCCGGATCGACGTCTACGCGCAGCGGCGGTCCTCGGCGTCCTTCGTGGCCGGGGGCAGCGTCTGGGACGTGCCCTGCGAGGTGGCCGTGCCCAGCGCGACGCAGAACGAGCTCGACGCCGCCGCGGCCGCGACGCTCGCCCGCGGCGGCTGCCGCTACGTGGTCGAGGGCGCCAACATGCCCACCACGCCCGACGCCGTCCGCGTGCTCCGCGAGGCCGGCGTGGCCTTCGCCCCCGGGAAGGCGGCCAACGCCGGGGGCGTGGCGACCTCCGCGCTGGAGATGCAGCAGAACGCCTCGCGCGACCGCTGGACCTTCGAGCACAGCGAGGCGCGGCTGGAGGAGATCATGCGGTCGATCCACGCCCGCTGCCACGCCACCGCCGAGGAGTACGGCGCCCCGGGCGACCTGGTGCTCGGCGCGAACGTCGCCGGCTTCCTGGAGGTGGCCGAGGCGGTGCACGCCCACGGGCTGATCTGAGGTCCCGCACGCCGTCAGGCGGGGAGGACGTCGCGCCAGCTGCGGGTCGGCCGCCAGCCGAACAGCCGCTGCGCCTTGGCGCTGCTGATCGCCGAGGCGTCGGCGCGCGGCAGGTCGCGGACCTCCAGCCCGGGGTGGACGGCGAGGGCGGCGGCGCGCAGGTCCCGGCCGGTGAAGTTGTCGGCGGCCGCGGCGCACACCACCTCGTGCCCGGGGGTCGGCGTCTCGACCGCGGCGACGACCAGGTCGGCGAGGTCGGCCACGTCGACGTAGGACCAGAACATCGGGCTGTGCAGGGCGGGGTCGGCCAGGAACGGCCCGACCGAGGTCGCGTAGGTGTCCGGTGTCAGCACCCAGGTGGGCCGCAGCGAGACGGCGGTGCAGTCGCTGCGGCGCACCAGCGCGTCGCAGAGCAGCTCGGAGACCTGCTTGGACAGCGCGTACGGGTCCTCCGGCGCCTCGGGGTGCTCCTCGTCGATCGGCAGGTACGCCGGCGGGGCGGGCTCGCGGGCCCAGGTGATGCCGCAGACGCTGTCCGAGGAGAGGTTGACCAGCCGCCGGACCCCGCCGACGGCGCACGCCCCGGTCACGTGCGCGCTCATCGCCACGTTGGTCGTGAAGACCACCGCGTCCGGGTGCAGCCCCGGGCGGGGGATCGCCGCCGCGTGCACCACCGCGTCCACGTCGCGGACGACCGACAGGGCCTGCCCGGCGTCGGTGAGGTCGGCGCAGACGTACGGGGCGGCACCCGGCGGCGGGTCGTGGTCGGGCTGTCCCAGGTCGGTGCCGGTGACCCGGTGCCCGCGCGCGGCCAGCGCCCGCACGGCCGCCGCGCCGACCTTGCCCCGCGCGCCGGTGACCAGCACCCGCAGCGGCGCGGTCACCGGCCCAGCCGGTGCGCGGCGAGCCAGTCGTCGTCGAGCGCCACGCCGAGCCCCGGGCCGGTCGGCACCGGCAGGGCGCCGTCGACCAGGGCGTCGATGCCGGAGCCCGGCAGCAGCGGGTCCAGGTGGTAGGGGAACTCGACGACGTCGACGGCCGCCGACGAGCCCGCCACGTGCAGGTTGGCCGCCATCGAGACCAGGCCGCCGTGGTGGTGGCAGGCCACCCGGGCCCCGCGATCGCCCGCCGTCCGGGCGATCGACCGGGCCGCCTCGATGCCCCCGGCGATCGCGGCGTCCGGCTGCACGACGCTCATCTCCCCGGCGACGAGGGCCGACAGGGCGGCGTCCGGTGAGGAGAAGTGCTCGCCGTAGGCCAGCGGGACGGCGACCCGGCCGGCCAACCGGGCGATCGCCTGGTGCTGGTCGTGCGGCAGCGGCTCCTCGAACCAGGTGACCCCGACCTCGTGCAGCCGCTCGGCGATCGCGACGGCCTGCGGCAGCGTGAAGAACTCGCTGCCGTCGACGGCGATCTCGACCTCCGCGCCGAGCAGCCCGCGCAGGTCGGCGAGCACGTCCACCGCCCGCCGCCAGTCGAGGCCGACCCGCATCTTGACCATGTCCACGCCGCGGTCGAGCAGCGGGCCGAGCCGGTCGGCGTGCTCGGTGGCCGGGCCGGACTCCAGGAACGGGCTGCTGCCGACGTAGACCCGGATGCCGTCGCGCACCCGGCCGGCGAGGTCGCTCACCGACCGGCCGGCGGCCTGCGCGACCAGGTCGGCCAGCGCGATCGCCACCGCGCTCCGGGCCTGCCCAGCCACCCCGCGGTCCCCGAGCGTCCGCCGGGTGGCCCGGTGCACGCCGTCCAGCAGCGGCTCGGGCGCGGTCAGCTCCGCGCCGAGCAGCAGCGGTGCGTACACGTCGTCCACCACCGCGGCGACCACGGTGGGGTGGGAGACGCCGAAGCTGTCGCACGCCTCCCCGAACCCGACCAGGCCCTCGTCGGTGGTCACCCGGACCACGAAGAAGGTCATCGTCTGCTGCAGCGTGGTCAGCCGCAGCGGGAACGACTCGATGCCGGTGATCTTCACCCGGCGCTCGGGCTGACGAAGGAGGACGGGTCGTAGGCGATGGACTCGTCGATGAACTCGTTGGTGTAGAGGTCCTCGGCGGTCAGGTCCTCGGCCAGCTCGGTGCCCAGGTCGGCGAAGACGCCGGTGAGGAGCTCGGTCATCTCCGCCATCCGGTCGGGGTCGAAGGAGCCGAGGACGCCGTCGGGCCCGTTGGCGACGATCCCGTCGTCGTTCAGCGAGTCGGTGATGGCGTCGGCGCGCTCGGGGGTGATCTGGAAGAACTGGTCGATGTCGGTGAGGTACTGCGAGATCGCGGTGTTCACCGGCTCCGGGTCGGCCATGTAGTCGACCTGCCCCTGCTGCAGCAGCGGCACCAGCTGGGCCAGGCAGCCGGCGTTCTCCTCGACGCTCTCCGGGACCCCGGCCCACGCCGAGGGGTAGATCCGGTACCCGGCGTCGTCCAGGGAGAGGTAGTCGATCTCCCGGGCGAACTCGGGGACGTCGTTGACCAGCCGCCACGGCTCCTGCGTCACGTAGCCCTGCATGACCACGTCCTCGCCGACGACCAGCCGGGTCAGCGAGCCGTCGAAGGACCCGTCGAGCTGGTCGGGCCGCACCCAGCCCTGCTGGACGAGGTAGTCCATGTAGGTCTGGCCCTCGAAGTAGAGGACCGTGGCATCGCTCTCGGCGATCTGCTCGAAGGAGTCGAACGAGTACTTCTCCGGGTCCCACAGCAGGATCTGCGGGGTGATCTGCAGCGGGGTCACCACCGCCCGGGTGGGCAGCTCGGCCGACAGCCGCACCGACTCGTCGGTGTCGACCATCCCGAGCATGATGTCTCGGTCGGAGTACAGCAGCGCGCTGTTGGTCTGGAAGCCGATGAACGGGCCGCCGGCGCGGATCTCGACGGTGACCCGGTCGTCGGCCAGCGCCGGACCGCGGTAGACGCCGGCGTCCGGGTCGGGCTCCGCCCGCTCGTGGTCGATCAGCTGGTAGGCGGCGGAGTGCTCCGGCTCGGGGAACCAGTTGGTCTGCAGGACGACGGTCGCCGGGCAGTCCGAGAGGGCGCCGTCGCCGCCGACGGCCTCGGTCGAGCCCTCGTCGTCCGAGCCGCAGGCGGCGAGGGCGAGGACGCCGGCGAGGGCGGCGGCCGGGACGGCACGGGATCGGTGCGGGCGCATGGGGGCTCCCCGGGACGGCGCGATATTGACCTGGTCAATGTCGCGGCGAGAGGTTTCCCCCGGATGTCGGCGAGGTCAGGTCCTCGTCACCGTTGGCCGGCCTGCACGACGAGGACCCGCGCGGGCCCCGGTCCGAGGGTGCGGAAGCGGTGCGGGACCGCGCCGGAGTAGTAGAGGCAGTCCCCCGGAGCGAGCTCGCGCAGGCCGTCGTCGTGCAGGTCGACCTCGATCCGGCCGTCGAGCACGTAGATCAGCTCGGCCCGCTCGTGGGCGAAGTAGTCGTCGAAGTCCGGGCTGGTGACCGTGAACTCCAGCGGGAGCAGCTCCGCGCGGCCCTGGACCAGCGACCGGGTCGAGCCCGCCGCGTGGTGGACGGCGGTGCCCGCCCCGGCGCGGACCAGGCTCACGCGCGGGCCCTCCGGCCCGTCCCCGTCCCCGGCCCCGTCCCCGGCGCCGTCCCCTGCCATCAGCGCCGGGGTCGTCGTCCCCAGGGACCGGGCCAGGCGGTGCAGCGAGGCCATGCTCGGCTGGGCCCGTCCGCGCTCCAGCTGGCTGAGGAAGGGCTGGGAGAGGCCGGCCCGCTCGGCCAGGGCGACCAGGGTGAGCCCCTGCCGCAGGCGGCGGTCGCGGATGCGCCGGCCGAGTCCGTCGTCGTCCGCCCCGCACCCGCCGGCCACGCGCCCATCGTGCCGCACCGGGGATGCCGGTCAGCCGATCGCGATGGACTCCAGCCGGGAGCGCAGGAAGCCGCCGGCGGTCACCGGCTCGTAGTCGGTGGGGCCGGCGGCCGCGGTGGGCAGCGGCTCCACCACGACGTCGGGGTCGGCCTCGTGGAAGAACACCAGCGACAGCAGCTCCTCGGTCGGGATGCCGGCCGGCGGCGGCAGCACCCGGTGCATCGTCGAGCGCCACCGGTCACCGGTCCAGCGGGCCAGCAGGTCTCCGGTGTTCACCGTGAGCGCCCCGGGCACGAACGGCGCGTCCACCCACTCCCCGGCGGGCGTGCAGACCTGCAGGCCACCCGCGCCCGGCTCCCGGTCCAGGATCGTGAGGGTGCCGAAGTCCGAGTGCGGCCCGATCCGGAACTGGCCGTCGGCGACCGGGCCCACCGCGGCCCGCGGCGGGTACCAGTTCAGGTTCACCGACCAGGGCGGCGCGGCGCAGCGGGAGGTGAAGAAGTCCGCGGGCAGCCCGAGCGCCGTGGCGAACACCTCGAGCAGGTCGTCGGCCAGGGCGCCGGCGGCCGCGGCGAACGCCTCGCCGGCGGCCCGGAGGCCGGGCAGCTGGCGGGGCCACACGTTGTGCCCGTACCAGCCCGCCTCGAGGGTGCCGGCCAGCCGGGGCGGGAGCGCGTCGGGCCCGAAGGTCCAGGACTCCTTGAGGTCCGGTGGGGTGTCCAGGCCCTCGGAGGCGCCGTTGGACTCCGCGCCGGGCGGGATCCAGCCACGGCCGCCGACCCGGCAGGCGTGGCGGACCTTGGCCTCCACCGGCAGGGCGAAGAAGCGCCGGGCCTGGGCGCGGACACCGGCCAGCAGCTCCGGCCGCAACCGGTGCCCGGTGACCAGCAGGAAGCCCACCTCGGCGAGCGCCCGGTCGACCCGGTCGGCGACCCGTGCCCTCCCGGCGGCGTCCCCGCCGTACCAGTCGGTCAGGTCGACGAACGGGACGGTGGGTTCGGGCACGGGGGTCTCCTCGCGGACGGCGGTGCTGCCCCGCGATCGTGCGCCGCTCGTGTTGCCGCCCCGTTGACGCAGCGAGACCCCTGCGTTGCGACCGGCGCCGGGCCGCGCGAGATCTGCACACTCGGCGCCATCAGCGCCTGATGCCGACGAGTGTGCAGATCTCGTCGAGGAGGCCTCAGGTGCCGAGGAGCTCGCGCACCAGCGCGCCGACGGCGTCGATCTCGATGAGGAACCCGTCGTGGCCGTAGGGGGAGGAGATCACCCGCAGCGGGACGCCGAGGCCGTCGGCCACCCGCCGCTGCAGCTCCAGCGGGTACAGCCGGTCGCTGTCGACGCCGGCGACGACGGCCCGGGCGGTCACGCGGGCCAGGGCCGCCTCGACGCCCCCGCGGCCGCGGCCGACGTCCCAGGTGTTCATCGACTCGGTGAGCACCACGTAGCTGCCGGCGTCGAAGCGGGCGGCCAGCTTGTCGGCGTGGTGGTCGAGGTAGGAGGCGACGGCGAAGCGGCCGTCGTCCTGCACCACCTGGCCGAAGCGCTCCTCCAGCTCCAGCGCGCTGCGGTAGGTGAGGTGCGCGATCCGCCGGGCCACGCCGAGCCCGGCGACCGGCCCGGGACCGGGCAGGTGGTCGCCGCCGGCCCAGGCGGGGTCGCTGCGGATCGCCGCCTGCTGCGTGGTCTGCGTGCCCAGCTGGTCGGCGGTCACCGCCGCCCCGGAGGCGAGGAAGACCAGACCGCCGACGCGGTCGGGGTGCGCGACCGCCCACTCCAGCGCCCGCATGCCGCCCATCGAGCCGCCCGTCACCGCGGCCCAGCGGCCGACGCCGAGCGCATCGGCCAGCGCCGCCTCCACCGCGACCTGGTCGGCGACGGTCACGGCGGGGAAGCGCGAGCCCCAGGGGGCGCCGTCGGGCGCGGTCGAGGACGGGCCGGTCGTGCCCTGGCACCCGCCCAGCACGTTCGCGCAGACCACGAACAGCCGGTCGGTGTCCAGCGGCGCGCCCGGCCCGACCAGGCCGTCCCACCAGCCCGGGGTGGGGTGCCCCGGGCCGGCGGGCCCGGCCGCGTGGCTGTCGCCGGTCAGCGCGTGCTCGACCAGCACCGCGTTGCCGCCGTCCGGGGCGAGCGTCCCCCACGTCTCGTACGCGACCCGGACCCCGGGCAGCACCCCGCCCCGCTCCAGCGCGATCGGCCCGTCCAGGTCGAGGAAGAGCCGGTCCCCGACCGGGTCGCCGTCCCGCCAGCCGCCGGGGCGCGCGAGGGTCCGGGGCGCGCGCCCGGCGTCCCGGACCCCGGTCACCTCACGCCTCCCCGCTCACGACGACTTGGCGGCGCGGAAGCCGGCCTCCAGGTCGGCGAGGATGTCGTCGATGCCCTCCAGGCCGACCGCGAGGCGCACCAGGCCCGGGGTGACGCCCGTGGTCAGCTGCTCCTCGGGGGTCAGCTGCGAGTGGGTGGTCGACGCCGGGTGGATCACCAGGCTGCGGACGTCGCCGATGTTGGCCACGTGGCTGTGCAGCTCGAGCGCGTCGACGAACCGCTTGCCGGCCTCCACCCCGCCGTGCAGCTCGAACGTGAGCACCGCGCCGGCGCCGCGCGGGGCGTACTTCTGCTGGGCCGCGTGCCACGGGGAGGACTCCAGCGCGGGGTAGTTCACCCGGTCGACGGAGTCGTGCCCCTCGAGGAAGCGGGCCACGGCCAGGGCGTTGGAGACGTGCCGCTCCATGCGCAGCGACAGCGTCTCGATGCCCTGGACGACGAGGAACGCGTTGAACGGGCTGATGGCCGGGCCGAGGTCGCGCAGCAGCTGCACCCGGGCCTTGAGCGCGTAGGCCGGGGCGCCGAGGTCGGCGTAGACGACACCGTGGTAGGTCGGGTCGGGCTCGGTGAACCCCGGGAACTTGCCGCCGGTCCAGTCGAAGTTCCCCGAGTCGACGATCAGCCCGGCGATGGCGGTGCCGTGGCCGCCCAGGTACTTGGTGGCCGAGTGGACGACGACGTCGGCGCCGAACTCGATCGGCCGGATCAGGTACGGCGTGGCGATGGTGTTGTCGACGATCAGCGGCACGCCGTTGCGGTGCGCGACCTCGGAGACCGCGCTGATGTCGAGGATGTCGCCCTTGGGGTTGCCGATCGTCTCGGCGTAGAAGGCCTTGGTGTTCTCCCGGACCAGCGACTGCCAGTTCTCCGGGTCGTCGGGGTCCTCGACGAAGGACACCGTGACGCCCAGCTTCGGCAGCGAGTGGTGCAGCAGGTTGTAGGTGCCGCCGTACAGCGACGCCGAGGCCACGACGTGCGACCCGGCCTCGGCGATGTTGAGGATCGCCAGCGTCTCGGCGGCCTGGCCGCTGGAGACGGCGAGCGCGGCGACGCCGCCCTCGAGCGACGCGACCCGCTGCTCGAGCGCGTCCTGCGTCGGGTTCATGATCCGCGTGTAGATGTTGCCCATCTCGGCCAGCGCGAACAGGTCGGCGGCGTGCTGGGCGTCGCGGAACTGGTAGCTGGTCGTGGCGTAGATCGGCAGGGCGCGGGCGCCGGTCGTCGGGTCGGGGCTCGTGCCGGCGTGGATCTGCCGGGTCTCGAAGCTCCAGCTCTGCGGGTCGGTCATGCGCCGGTCTCCTCTCGGTCGGGAGACCCGGCGGCGCACCGGAGACTCCGTCTTGCCGGGCGGCGGGCGCCGTCCGACCGGCTCTTCCCCTGGAGCACCTCGGACGGAGTAGAGGTTGCCGGGCAGCCAGCCAGGTGCTTGTCACTGCCTCTCGTGAGCCACCTCAGAACATAACGCCCCACGCGCCCCGCCCGGTACAGGGGTCGGACGGATCAGCCCGTCGGCGAGGGCCCGCCGGTACCCGTCGGCGTGCCGGTCCCTCCCGGTTCCGCGGGGGTCCCCGTGGGCGTGGTGGGCGCCCCGGTCGGCACCCCGGTCGGATCCGTCGGCTGCCCGTCCTCCTCCTCGGCGCCCTCGCCGGTGCCGGTCGGGGTGGGTGCCGGCGTCGTCGTCGTGCCCGGAGCGGGCGCCTCCGTCGTCGGCGCGGTCGTCGTGGGCTCGGTCGGCGTCGGGTCCAGGGGCGCGGGCACCACCGGCACCTCGCCGGTGTCACGGGCCGGCGAGGTGCCGGTCGTCTCCGGCCGGACGTACAGGTAGAGGATCCCGAGCGCGACGAACAGCACCGCCAGGACGACGGTCGACGTGCGAGCGCGCCCCAGCCGGCGCGGGATCGCGGCCCACCAGCGGCGCGGTCCCTCGGCGGGGGCGGTGCTCACCTGCGGTGCGGGGGCGGTGGGCCGGGTCCCGTCCGCGCGCGGGCGGTCGGCGCTCACCGCTGCTCACCGGCGCTGAGCGCGCCGGGCTCGGCCGAGCCGTCGGAGGCGGTCGGCGGTGGCACGCTCAGGCCCTGCCGGCGGAAGGCGAGCACCACCCGGGCACGCAGGTCGCGGCCGACCTCGAACTGCTTGCCCGGCAGGGTCCGGGCGACCATCCGCACGTTGACCTCGTCCAGACCGAGGCTCTCCACGCCCATGACCGACGGCGGGTCCAGCAGCAGCGGGTGCAGGCGCGGATCGTCGAAGGCCTCCCGGCCGACCGTCCGGAGGATGTCGTTGACCTGGTTGACGTCGACGCTGGCCGGCACCGGGACGTCGACCACCGCGCGGGCCCAGTCCCGGGAGAGGTTCACGACCTTGACGATCTGACCGTTGGGCAGCGTGACGACCTCGCCGTCGGGCGAGCGCAGCCGGGTGACCCGCAGCGTGACGTCCTCGACGGTGCCGGTCGCCGGGTCGCCGCCGCCCACCACCTGGATGGAGACGACGTCGCCGAAGCCGTACTGCCGCTCGGTGATGATGAAGAAGCCGGCGAGCACGTCCCCGACGATCCGCTGGGCGCCGAAGCCGAGGCCGACGCCGAGCACCGTGGCCGGGGCGACCAGCCCGGTGACCGGGACGCCCAGGCGGTCGAGCACGAAGAAGACCGTGACCGCGTAGATCAGGACGACGAGCGTCCAGGTGATCACCTGGGTCAGCGAGTGCCGGTGCTTGGCGGCCTCGGAGCGCACCAGCGCGTCACCGCCGGTGGACCGGCGGTCGATGCTGTCGGTGATCTTGCTGCCGGTCCAGGCCACGAAGCGGGCGAGCAGGACCGAGGCCAGGATGATCAGCACGATCTCCAGCCCGCGGCCGGCGAGCCACTCCAGCAGGTCCTCCAGCGGTTGCACGCCGGTCCTCTCAGCAGTCGGGTACGCCGTCGTCCACCCTCCCGCCCTCCCGCCGAAGTGGCCACTCCGGCGGGAGGCGCTCAGCGGGGTTCGACGAACAGCGAGGCCGCGGAGCGGCCGATGCGGCCGGTGGTGTCGAACAGGTCGGCGAAGCACTGCGCCACCCCGCCGGGCCCCAGCGAGCTGGTCGCGTCCATCGCCAGCCACTCGCCGGCGGGCTGCCGGTACAGCGACACGGTGAGGTCGACGTTGGCGAAGGTCGCCCGCGCCCAGTCCTGCTCGGCGGAGATGCCGCTGGCCGCGTCGGTCATCACCAGCAGGTGCTCCAGCGGCGTGATCGGCTCGCCGGCGACCAGCGGGACCAGCGGCCGGGTCCAGGCCGCGGCGGGACCGGGGGAGTCGAAGGAGCCGGCGGTGAACCGCCACTCCAGCGCCCGGTGGTAGGCGACGTCGGTGCGGAAGACCCCGGGGACCTCGGCGCGGCCGGCGTCGGGGCCGGTCGGGTGCGGCGCGTCCGGGGCCAGGACGTCGACGGGGGAGACTGGGCGGGTGCGCATCCGCCAGGCGGTGGCGCGCATCCGCGCCACGCCGCCGGCCGAGAGGGTGGCCTCCACGAGCTCCACCCGCCGGCCGGGGCGCAGCACCCGCCCGCCGACCCGGACCGGGCCCACCGGCACCGGCCCGAGGATGTCGAAGGCCAGCCGGACGGTCTGCGCGCCGGGCACGGTGCCGGTCCGCTCGACCTCGCGGGCGAGCAGCGCGGCCGGTGGGCCGGCGTGCTGGACGTCGTCCTCCCAGGGGCCGATGGTGAGGGCGGTGGCCAGGAGGTCCTCGCCGCCGGGGTGGCGGCCGTCGGGGAGGTAGAGGGCAGGGGGCAGGTCCACCGCGGCAGTGTCGCCGGTCAGGCGGTCGGCCCGTCGCGGCGGGCCAGCCACAGCGCGGCCCCGACCCACGCCGCCGCGGCCAGCGTGGCGAGCACCCAGATCCAGCGCAGCGGTTCCCCGGCGGTCGACAGCACGAGGAGGACGGCGACCACGAGGACCGCGCCGGAGAGCGTCAGGGACCGCAGCAGGACGTCGACCGTCCCGGGCCCGGGGACGGCGACGAACACGACGACGGCGACGACGAGGAGGAAGGCCGCGAGCGCGGCCAGGAACACCGAGGCGACGCCGTACTGCGCCGGCAGCGCGATGCCGGCCAGCCCGAACAGGACCGCGGCCAGGGCCAGGAGCAGGAGCGTGCGCCGCCGGCGGGGCGACCACGGCGGGCGCGGGTAGGTCACGGGTCGAGGGTCCCTGCTGCCGGCGCGCGGCGCATCAGCCCACGGGCCGGGACACGGGCGCACCCGACGGGCGGCTCGCCGGGGCGGTAGGGGGCACGGGACAGGACGGGGACTACATTTCCGCGGTGCCCACCGCCGTCCGTCCCGGGCTCGGCTACGCGGCGACGATCGGGGCGGCTGCCCTGTTCGGCGTCAACGGGACCGTGTCCACCCTCGCCCTGCAGGCCGGTGTCGAGCCCACCCGGCTGGTGGCGCTGCGCTGCGGCGGCGCCGCCCTGGGTCTGCTCGCGCTGCTGGCGGTGCTCGCCCCGGACCGGTTGCGGCTGACCTGGCGGGAGGTCCCGTTCCTCGCGCTCTTCGGCGTGGTCGGCGTCGCCCTCACCCAGTTCCTCTACTACGTGGCCATCGACCGGCTGCCGGTCGGGATCGCGCTCGTCTTCGAGATGACCGCCCCGGTGCTCATCGCGCTGTACGTGTGGCTGGTGCGCCGCGAGCAGGTGCGCAGCCGGCTGTGGGCGGCGCTGGGGCTGTCGCTGTCGGGGCTGCTGCTGGTCGCGCAGGTGTGGGAGGGCGGCGGGTCGCTGTCCGCCACCGGGGTCGCCGCCGCGCTGGGTGCCGCGGTCTGCCTGGCGACGTACTACCTGATGGGGGAGCGGGGGACGACGAGCCGCGATCCGGTCGCGCTGACCTGCTTCAGCTTCGTCGCCGCGGCCCTGTTCTGGTCGGTGGCCGCACCCTGGTGGGAGTTCGACGCCGGCGTGCTCGCCGAGCCGGTGCCGGTCTCGGTCGGCTCGCTGGAGGTGCCGCTCGGCGTCCTGGTGGGCTGGATCGTCGTGTGCGGGGCGATCCTGCCGTTCTGGCTGTCGATCGGTGCGCTGCGGCACCTCCCGCCGACGACCGCCGGGCTCGTGGCCACCGTGGAGCCGGTGTTCGCGTCGGTCGTCGCGTGGCTGTGGGTCGAGCAGGTGCTGACCGGCTGGCAGGTGCTGGGCGGCCTCGTCGTCCTCACCGGGATCGGCCTGGCCCAGACCGCGCGATCGGTCCCCGAGCCCGCCGTCCCCGAGGTCGCGCCGTCCTGAGCGGGGTTCCCTCCACGGCCCGCGGCAGGTTAGCCTCGCCTAACACGCCGTCCGGACCGGGGCCGGCCGAGGAACGGGGACCGCTCGTGACCACCACCCAGGCCACCGCCGAGGTCGCCACCGCCCAGGCCGTGCCGGTGGAGGCGCCGGGCTGGCGCTTCTTCGACACGGTCGTGACCGCGACCCGCCGCCTGGGACCCAGCACCGTGCGCCTGACCCTCGGCGCCCCGGAACTGGCCTCCTTCGGCGTGGCCGGGAACGACCAGCGGATCAAGTTCGTCCTGCCCCGGCAGCCGGGCACCGACGTCATGGAGCTCCTCGTCCCCGGGCCCGAGTGGTACACCGCCTACTGCGCGCTGGCTGACGACGTCCGCCCCCACCTGCGCACCTACACGGTCCGGGCGGCCCGGCCCGACCGTGCCGAGGTGGACGTCGACGTGGTCCTGCACGGGGTCGAGGACGGCCACGCCGGGCCCGCCGCCACGTGGGCAGCCGGCGCCGTCCCGGGCGACCGGCTGGTGCTGCTGGGCCCCGACCGCCCCGGCACGGGCCGCATGTGGGGAGTCGAGTGGGCGCCGCCGGCGACCGCGCACACGCTGGTGCTCGCCGCCGACGAGACCGCCGTCCCCGCCGTCGGCGCGATCCTCGAGGGGCTGGCGCCGGGCCGCCGCGTCGCGGCGCTGCTCGAGGTCCCCGAGCCCGGTGACGAGCAGGCGCTCGACGTGCCCGACGGCGTCACGGTGCGCTGGCTGCCGCGCGCCGGCCGGGCCCGCGGCGAGCTGCTCGTGCCGGCCGTGCAGGACGCGATGCGCGAGCTCGGCATCGCCCGCCCCGAGGTGCACCAGGACGTCGAGGACGTCGACGTGGACGCCGGGCTGCTGTGGGAGGTCCCCGAGGTCGACGGCACCGCCGGCTGCTACGCCTGGCTGGCCGGGGAGGCCGGCGTGGTCAAGCGGCTGCGCCGGCACCTGGTGACCGACCTCGGGGTGCCGCGCAACGAGGTGGCGTTCATGGGCTACTGGCGGGTCGGCGTCGCCGGCTGACGGGGCGGCGTCAGCGCAGGCGGCGGACCGGCACCACCATCGGCGTCCCGGCCACCGGGTCGGGCACGATGCGGGCGTCGAGCTCGAAGACGTCGGCCATCAGCTGCTCGGTGAGCACTTCTGCGGGCGTGCCGGACGCCACGAGGACGCCGTCGCGCATCGCCACCAGCCGCCGCGCGTAGCGCGCCGCCAGGTTCAGGTCGTGCAGGACGACGACGACCGTGCGCCCGCGCTCGGCGTGCAGCCGGGCCACGAGCTCCAGGACGTCGATCTGGTGGGCCAGGTCGAGGTAGGTCGTCGGCTCGTCGAGCAGCAGCAGGTCGGTGCCCTGCGCCAGCGCCATGGAGATCCACGCCCGCTGCCGCTGCCCGCCCGACAGCGCCTCCACCGGCCGGTCGGCGAGCTCGGTCATGTCGGTCCAGGCCAGCGCCTCGGCGACGGCGTCCTCGTCCCCCCGGGACCACTGGCGCAGCCAGCTCTGGTGCGGGTGGCGGCCCCGCGCGACCAGGTCGGCGACGGTCAGCCCGTCGGGGGCGACCGGCGTCTGAGGCAGCAGGCCGAGCACCTTGGCCACCTCGCGCGTCGGCGTCCGGGCGATCGACCGACCGTCGAGCACGACCTCCCCGGCGGTGGGGCGCAGCAGCCGCCCCAGCGCCTTGAGCAGGGTGGACTTGCCGCAGCCGTTGGGCCCGACGATGGCGGTGAACGAGCCGTCGGTGAGCTCCAGGTCGACGTCGTGGACGACGACGCGTTCGTCGTAGCCCAGGCGGACCGCCTCGGCCGCGAGCCGGACCGGTCCGTCCGGTGTCGCGGTGGCGGGGGCGGTCTCGCTCGCCGTCAGGTGTGCGGTCACAGCGTCGATCGCCGCCTTCCACGGAGGAGCAGGTAGATGAGGTAGGGCGCCCCGACGATGGCGGTGAGGATGCCGACCGGCAGCGCCGCGGGCAGGACGGTGCGGGTGAGCAGGTCGGCCGAGACGACGAGCAGCGCGCCGAGCAGGCCGGAGGCCAGCAGCGGCGGCCGCGAGCCGCCGGTCAGCCGGACGGCGATCTGCGGGACGACGAGCGCCACGAACGCGATGGGGCCGGCCGCGGCGACTGCGGTGGCGGTCAGCGCGACGGCGATGAGCACGACCACCGCCTGGGTGCCGGCGAGGCGGACGCCGAGCCCGCGCACCGTCTCGTCGCTGAACTGCAGGACGCCCAGCGCGCGCGATGCGGCCAGGGCCAGCGGCACCAGCACGAGCAGCGACAGCGCCAGCGGGACGGCGTGGTCCCAGGTGCGGGCGTTGAGCGAGCCGGTGATCCAGACGTAGGCGGCCGCGGCGTCGTAGATCTCCGCGCGGGTGAGCAGGTACTCGACGGTCGCGCTGCCGAGCGACCACAGGGCGATGCCGACGAGGACCAGCCGGAAACCCTCGATGCCCGCCCGCCAGGCGAGCACGAACAGCAGGGACCCGGCCACCAGCGCGCCGAGCAGTGCCGACAGCGGGATGCCCAGGCCGCCGAGGAGCTGACCGGTCGTCGTCGAGCCGCTGAGGACGATGGCCGCGACCGCGCCGACGGAGGCGCCCTGGGTGATGCCGAGGACGTCGGGGGAGGCGAGCGGGTTGCGCGCGAAGGTCTGGAACAGCGCGCCCGCGATGCCCAGTGCCAGCCCGACGAGCAGGCCGACCACGATCCGCGGCGCCCGCAGCTGCAGGACGATGAACTCGGAGCTGCCCTCGCCGAGCCCCACCAGCGTGCGCAGCACCTCGGCCACGGGGATCGGGAAGTCGCCGCGGCCCAGGCTCACGGCCGAGACGAGCACGAGCGCGGCCGCCGCGGTCAGGGGGACGACCAGCTGCCGCCAGCGGATCCGCGCCGAGGCCGGCCCGATGCGCACGACCGTCGTGCCGCGGCGGGCCGGGACGGTGGCCGGGCGCTCCTGCGTGGCGGTCACGGCCCGGCCAGCCGGCGCCGCCGGATCAGCGCGATGAAGAACGGCGCGCCGACGAAGGCCAGCACGATGCCGACCTGCACCTCCCCGGGCCGGGCCAGGATCCGGCCCAGGACGTCGGCCGACAGCAGCAGGACGGCGCCCATCAGGGCGGAGCCGGGGACCAGCCAGCGGTGCCGGGCGCCGGTGAGGGCCCGCACGACGTGCGGCACGACCAGGCCGACGAAGGCGATGGGGCCGCAGGCGGCGGTCGCCGCGCCGCACAGGAGGGTCACGCCGGCCAGCCCGACCAGCCGGGCCAGCCAGATGCGCTGACCGAGGCCCCGGGCGACGTCCTCGCCGAGGCCGAGCAGGTCGAGCGCCGGGGCGTTGACGAGGGCGAGGACCAGGCCGGCGACGATGAACGGAGCGACCTGGCCGGCGATGCCGGTGTCCCGGCCGGCCAGCGAGCCCACCACCCAGAAGCGGTAGCCGTCGAGGGTCCGCTGGTCGCTGACGAGGATGGCCTGCACCAGCGCGTAGAGCAGCGCGGTCACCGCGGCGCCGGCCAGGGCGAGGGTCACCGGGGTGGCCCCGCCGCGCCCGGCCGAGCCGAGGGTGAAGACGACGACGCTGCCGGCCAGGGCGCCGGCGAAGGCGAACCACACGTAGCCGGCGGGAGTGCCGATGCCCAGCAGCCAGATGGACAGGACGACGGCGAACGACGCGCCGGCGGTGACGCCGAGCAGGCCCGGGTCGCCCAGCGGGTTGCGGGTGTGGCCCTGCGTGAGCGCGCCGGCCGCGCCGAGGGCCATCCCGACGAGGATCCCCAGCACGGTCCGCGGGACCCGCAGCTCGCGGATGATCACCGCCTCCTCGGTGCCCAGGCCCGGGGTGGTCAGCGCCTCCCACACCGCGCCGAGGGGGATGGGCCGCGAGCCGACCGCGATGCTCGTCCCCGCCGCGACCACCAGCAGGGCCAGCAGGACGAGGAGCGTGGTCGCTCGGCCGCCGGTCCCCCGGAGCAGTCCGCGGCGCTGGTCGGCGACGGCCGCGGCCGCCGGGGCCTGGGCGTCGGTCACGGCGCTCACGGCGGCTCCCGGGCGGACGGCGACACGGATCCTGATCAGGGAAGGCTCACCTTACTGGCGGGGTGCCGCTCGCGGCACCCCCGGGGACGACCGGGCCGGCCCCGGCGGCCCCGTTCAGCCGAGGCCGCTGATGTCGTCGGGGACGTCGACGGCGTGCTGGCGCAGCGCGGCCAGGGGGACGACCTCGAGAGCCCGGGCGTTGGTGGCCGCCAGGACGACACCGGCCGCCGCCCCCGCCTGGTAGGCCTGGAGCCAGCGGACCGCCACCACGCACCAGCGGTCGCCCGGTACGAGGCCGGGGAAGCCGTACTCCGGCCGGGGGGTCGTGAGGTCGTTGCCGAGCTCGCGCTGCAGGTCCAGGAACTCGGCCGAGACGACCGCGCAGACGGTGTGCCGGCCGAGGTCGTCGGGGCCGCTGCGGCAGCACCCGTCGCGGTAGAAGCCCGTCATCGGCTGCGTGCCGCACGGTTCGAGCGGCCCGCCCAGCACGTTGCGCTCGTCGCCCGGTCCGCTCACCGCCCGGTCACCTCCGTTGCCGCCGGCTGCCGCCGTGCCAGTCCTCCTCCTCGCCCACCTCGCCGGGTCCGACGCCGAGCGCGAGCAGCTGCGGGCGCTCGCGCAGGCTCCGCTTCAGCTCGGCGAACCCGGGGAAACCGGCCAGCCCGACGACGTGGTCCCACAGGGCGAGGGCGTCCTCCTCGTCGGGCAGGCGGCTGATCACCGGCCCGAAGAACGCCGTCCCCCCGGGTGGCCGGAAGTGCAGGATCGGCGTCCCCACGTCCCGGCCGGTCAGCCGCAGCGCCTCGTCGGTCTCGGCCTGCAGCACGGCGTCCCACGACGGGTCGTCGAGCGCTGCGGCGAGCCCGGCGGGGAGGCCGAGCTCCGCGAGCACGGGGCCGACGAACTCCGGAGTCCCGGCGGCGCCGGCCGCGGGTCGCTCGGACCCGGGCACGGAGAAGATCCGCGCCCCCAGCGCGCGGTAGAGGCGGTCGACCGCCTCCGGACCGTGCTCGTCCCGGACGCGCGCTGCCACGCGGAGCAACCGCAGGCCGTCGGTGTGCCCGGCCTCGTAGTCCGGCGGGAACTGCGCGGCGTAGTCGACGTGCGCGTTGAGCAGGCGCAGCGAGACGAAGCGCCACTCCACGACGTAGCGCCGACGCGCGGCGACGATCCGGACCCACTCGCCGGTCAGCCAGGCGAAGGGGCAGACCGGGTCGAAGTAGAAGCGCAGGTCGGCGTCCGCCACCGGTGGACCGTAGCGCCGGACGCGCCCGGCCGCCGGGCGTACCGGCACCGGCGGCCGGGCCCACGCGGAGCCCGGCCGCCGGCCTCGACGCCGTCAGTCGCCCGCGGCCCGCTCCGGTCGGCGGCGCAACCCGACCACGGTGCCCAGCCCGGTGACCACGCACAGCACCGCGACGAGCAGCCAGGACGCGACGTCGGCGCCGGTGTACGCGAGCCCGCCGACCGGGGCCGCGGTCGGCGCCGATCCGGCCGGGGTGCCGCCCGACCATGCCGCCGCAGCGGGGGCCGCCGGCCCGCCCGGGGTACCCGGGTGGCCGGGGACGCCCGGCGCGCCGGGGCCGCCGGGCTCGTGGGGCGTGGCGGGCCGGTCGGGCGTGCCGGGCTGCTCCGGGCCGCCGGGGTCGGTCGGCCCGCCGGGGTCGGTCGGCCCGCCGGCGGTGCACTCGCCCGAGCCACCGCCGAGCAGCCCGATCCCGGTGCCGCAGACGGTCACCGGCAGGTCGACGTCGATCCCCGGGCCGCCGGAACCGGGGCCGCCGGAACCGGGGCCGGCCGTGCCGGGCGTGCCCGGAGCGGAAGTGCAGCCCCCGGCGGCGTCGCCGAGCAGGCCGATCCCGTTGCCGCACACCGTGACCGGGACGGAGACGCCGAGCAGGCCGCCGTCACCGCCGGGCGGGGTGGGCGCGGTGCCCGACGCGGTCGCGTCGCCGAGCACGCCCGCGGCGTTGCCCGCGACGACGACCGGGACGGACACGTCGGCCGGCGCGGCCGCCGGTGGGGACGCGGGCTCCTGCTGGGCGTTGCCGCCCAGCAGCCCGACGCCGTTGCCCCCGACGGTGACGGGCACCGACACCGACACCGCCCCGAGGTCG
Source organism: Trujillonella humicola (assembly GCF_046233715.1). Lineage (NCBI taxonomy): Bacteria > Bacillati > Actinomycetota > Actinomycetes > Geodermatophilales > Geodermatophilaceae > Trujillonella > Trujillonella humicola. The sequence continues at coordinate 36,695 of NZ_JBJNRJ010000043.1, forward strand.
ACGCCGAGATCCGCCTCGAGCGCGGGCAGGGGGACGCCGGGGCCGGGGACGTCCCCGAGCACGGCCAGCGCGTTGTCGGTCACGGTGACCGGCACCGAGACGTCGAGGCCGTCGTCCGCGGACGCGACCCCCGTCCCGACGGCCCACAGGCCGCCGGTGAGCAGCGCGGCCTCCAGGCCGCGACGGATCCAGGTGTGCATGCGAGTACCTCTCCTGACGAGTGGGTCCCCGGTCCCGGCGGGACGGGGGATGGCGCCGTGCCGGCACGAGGGCCGGCGGCGCCGCACTCAGTCGGGGGAGGTGGCGGGGTCCGCCCCGGGCGAGGCGGGCAGGTCGCGGTCCTGCGGACGGGCGAGCGCCGCGTCGGCGCTCCCGGGCACCGGCGCGGAGCAGGGGAGGGCCGCGGGGGGCTGGTCGGCGCCGCCGGCGCCGGACCCGGCGCCCGTGCCCGGTCCCGGGACGGCGGGGGTGCCGGCCGTGAGCGGCAGCGGCGGCGCGACGGGCGCGGGGGAGCCGCCGACCACCGCGGGCGGCTCCTGCCCACCCGCCGCCGCGCGTTCGGCCGGCGCGGCGGGGGCCGGCGCGGCGGGGGACGGCGTCGCGACGACCGGCGCGGCCTCCGCGGCGGGAACGGTCCCGGCGGACGGCGCGGCAGCGCCCGGCGGCGGGGCGTCCGGCGGCTCCGGGGCGGCCGCCGGCGGGGCCTCGGTCGACGGGACGCCGCCCACGAGGTCGACCACGGGCGGGACGACGACGTCGACCACCGGCGCCACGGGCGTCCGGTCCAGCAGGTCGACCACGGGTGCCGTCGCCGACCGCACGACGGGGGCCAGGACGTCGTCCACCACCGGACGGAGCGCGGGCGGGGCGATTGCCGCGACCGGCGGCACGGCGTCGAGCACGGGCGCGACGACCGCGTCGACCACGCTCGAGACCCCGGGGAGCACGCCGGTGGACGGGCGCTCCGCGGCCGAGGCCGGCTGCGTCGCCGCCAGGTGCCCCGCGATCCAGAGGCCGGCGCCCAGCGCGGTCACCGCGAGGCCGCGGGCGGCGAGCCGGCGCAGCAGGGCACGCCGCACGCCCGCACCGCTCTCCGCCGCCATGACCGACCTCTCTGCGTCATCGGATCACTCCACAGAGTGGGACAGGCGGCGGCGGGTGGGCGAGCCGGAACGCGTCCCCCGATGGGCTGGTCCTCGCCGCGGCCGGTCACCGTGGGTCACGCGCACCGGGCGCGGCTGTGCCACGTGAAACGTCCGGGACGGGGGTGGCAGGGTGCGGATCCGGAACGTGCGCGCCGCGGCACCGGCCGCACGACGCACCGACGGCGAGGAGGCCGCGTGACCGAGCACGACCCCGACGTCCTCTGGCGGCCCACGCCCGGGTCCATCCGCGCCACCCGCCTCGCCGACTTCGCCGCGCGGGTGCAGCGGCGGCGGGGGGTCGACCTCGGCGACCCGGCGGACTACGACCGGCTGTGGAACTGGTCGGTCGGGCACCTCGAGGCGTTCTGGGCCGAGGTCGCCGACTGGAGCGGTGTCCTGCCCGGCGTGCCGGACGACCGCGTGCTCACCCGGCGTGCGATGCCGGGCGCGGAGTGGTTCCCCGGGACGACGGTCAACTACGCCGAGCAGGCCCTGCGGCACGGCGGCGACGCGTCGCCCGCGCTGATCGCGGTGACCGAGGAGGTGCTGGCCGGGGAGGCCGAGCCGGTGGAGATCGGCCGGGCCGACCTGCGCCGGCGGGTCGGCGCCTTCGCCGCCACGCTGCGCCGGCTCGGGGTGCGCCGCGGCGACCGCGTGGCCGGCTACCTGCCCAACGTGCCCGAGGCGGTCGTCGCCTTCCTCGGCGCGGCCTCGATCGGCGCGGTCTGGTCCTCGTGCGCACCGGACTTCGGCACCCGCAGCGTCCTCGACCGGTTCGCCCAGATCGAGCCGACGGTGCTGGTCGCGGTCGACGGCTACCGCTTCAACGGGCGGGCGCACGACCGGCGCGAGGTGGTCGCCGAGCTGCGGGCCGCGCTGCCGAGCGTGCGGACGACGATCGCCGTCCCCCGGCTCTTCCCCGGTGAGCTGCCCGCCGGCGGTCACGGCGAGGTGCTGTCGTGGGCCGACGCGGTGGCCGACGCGCAGGAGCCGGTGTTCGAGCCGCTGCCCTTCGACGCGCCGCTGTGGATCGTCTACTCCTCGGGCACCACCGGCCTGCCCAAGGGCATCGTGCACGGTCACGGCGGCGTCGTGCTCGAGCAGCACAAGCAGCTGGCGTTGCACGGCGACGTCCGCCCCGGGGACCGCTTCTACTGGTACGCCTCGACCGCCTGGATCATGTGGAACATCGCCACCTCGGCGCTGCTGGTCGGCGCGACGGTGGTGGTCCACGACGGCGCACCGGCGTACCCGTCGGTCGACGCGCAGTTCGCCCTGGCCGAGCGCACCGGGGTGACCTACCTGGGCACCAGCGCCGGCTACCTGACCGCCTGCGAGAAGGCGGGCATCCGGCCCGGGGAGCGCCACGACCTCTCCCGGGTGCGGGCGATCGGCTCGACGGGCTCGCCGCTCCCGGCGAGCACGTTCCGCTGGGTCTACGACGCCGTCGGCCGGGACGTGTTCCTGGGCTCGCTGTCGGGCGGCACGGACGTCGCGACCGGCTTCGTCGGCAGCTCCCTGCTCCTGCCGGTGACCGCCGGCGAGCTGCAGCGGCCGATGCTGGGTGTCGCGGCCGCCGCGTGGGACGAGCGGGGCCGGCCGGTCGTCGGCGAGCTGGGGGAGCTGGTCGTCACCGAGCCCATGCCCTCGATGCCGCTGCGCTTCTGGGCCGACCCCGACGGCAGCCGCTACCGGGAGGCCTACTTCGAGCCCTGGCCGGGGGTCTGGCGGCACGGCGACTGGCTGGAGGTGACCGAGCGCGGCACCTGCGTCATCACCGGCCGGTCGGACTCCACGCTCAACCGCGGCGGGGTGCGGATGGGCACCGCCGACATCTACGCGGCCGTCGAGTCGATCCCGGAGGTCGCCGACTGCGTGGTGCTGGGCGTGGAGCAGCGCGACGGCGGCTACTGGATGCCGCTGTTCGTGCAGCTGGCCCCTGGCCGCGACCTCACCGACGACCTCGTCGCCCGCATCCGGGAGGCGATCCGCACCCAGGCCAGCCCGCGGCACGTCCCCGACGAGGTGCTCGCCGTCCCCGGGGTCCCGCACACGAGGACCGGAAAGCGGCTGGAGGTGCCGCTCAAGCGGCTGTTCCAGGGCGTGGACCCGCGGAAGGCGGTCAACGCCGGCGCGGTCGACGACCCGTCGCTGGTCGACCACTACGTGGCCCTGGCACGCGAGCGCGGCACCCGCTGACGGAGAGGGGATCTGGCGTCACGCCGCCGGATCTCCTCCACGGGAGAACGGGCCGTGCAGCACCGCCCACTGCAGCAGCATGATCGTCTTCGCGTCCGCGATCCGGCCGTCGCCGACCATGGTCAGCGCCTCGTCGACGCCGAGCTCCAGGACCTCGATGTCCTCGCCCTCCTCGGCCAGCCCGCCGCCGGCCGAGATCCGGTCCGCGGGGGTGTACGGCGCGGCGAAGAAGTGCAGCCGCTCGGTGACCGAGCCCGGGCTCATGAAGACGTCGAACACGTGGGTGAGCCCGCCGACGGCGACGCCGAGCTCCTCCTCGGCCTCGCGGCGGATCGCCGACTCGGGGTCCTGGTCGTCGAGCGGGCCCGCGGCCGCCTCGACCAGCAGCCCGTCCGGGTGCCCGTTGACGTAGGCGGGGTAGCGGAACTGCCGGGTGAGGAGGACGGTCCGCCGACCGGTGTCGTACAGCAGCAGCGTGGCGCCGTTGCCGCGGTCGTAGGTCTCCCGCCGCTCGGTGGTCCAGCGGCCGTCGCGGCGGCGGTGGTCGAAGGTGGTCCGGCGCAGCACGTGCCAGGCGCTGGCCACCAGTTCCACGTCGCGGACGACGACGTCGGGGTTCCCGGTCAGGTCGCGGCCGGTCAGGTGCAGCCCGGTCCGCCCGCGGTCGTCCGGGACGTCGACGCCCCGGACGCCGACGGTCCCGGCGTCCACGGCTGTCACCGCGCCACCCCCGGCACCTCGTCCAGGCTGCGGTAGACCGCGGCGCCGCGGGCCCGGGCGAGCGCGACCATCTCGTCGGAGCCGGCCGAGGTGCCGGGTAGGCGCAGCACCGCGTCGCAGCGGGCGACGAGCCGGCGGCCCACGGGGTGGAACACCTCGTCGAACGCGGCGTCGCCGACCCGGGTCGACCCGGCCAGCGCCGCGAGCGGCAGGGCGAGGTCCTCGCCGTTGACGGCGAGGTGCCCGGCGCGGAAGAGCGCGAGGCAGGCCTCCTGGATCGCCCGGTGGTTCGCCGCGATCAGCGCCGGATCGTCACCGGTGCCCCCGCGGTAGGGCCCGGCGACCAGGATCAGCAACGGCTCGTTCACGAGGACACGACCTCCACACCGGCGGATTCGAGCGCGGCGAGGGTGTCCTGCGCCGCGGGGGAGAGCTGGGGGTCCCGCGCGCTGGGGTCGGTGACCAGGCGGCCGACCGCGGCGAGGGGGGCGACGGCGGCGAACGCGCGCACGCCGAGCTTCGCGGCGTCGGCCACCACGAGGGTGGACCGGGCCGAGGCGAGGCCGGCCTGCTTGACCGCGGCGTCCTCGAGCGTGAACTCCGACCAGCCGGCCTCGGCGCTGACCGCACCGATCGACATCACGAACAGGTCGAAGGTCAGCTGCCGGAGCACCGATGCGGTGAGCGGCCCCGACAGGCTCTGCTCGCCGGGCCGGGACTCCCCGCCGACCACGAGCAGGCGGACGCCCGGCCGGTCGGCCAGCGCCGCGGCGACGGGCAGGCTCAGCGCCGCGACGGTCAGCGGGCAGTCTCCGGTGGCGGCGCGGCCGGCCAGTGCGCGGGCGACGTGCACGGTCGTCGTCCCGGCGTCGAGCAGGACGGTGGATCCCGGCTGGACCAGCCCGGCCACCACCCGGCCGAGCCGGTCCTTCACCCCGGTCTGCCAACCGGCCCGGGCGGCGAAGCCGGCCGCGCTCTCCGGCTGGGCGACCGCCACGGCGCCGCCGCGGACGCGCTCGACGAGCCCGCGCGCCTGCAGGGCGTCCAGGTCCCGGCGCACGGTCATCTCCGACACGCCGAGACGGGCGGCGAGGTCGGCGAGCGAGACCCGGCCGCGGTTGCGCACCAGGCGGAGGGTCACGTCGAGCCGGTCGGGGAGCACCACGGGACGATTCCTACCATCAAGCTGTTAGATCTGTGAAGTATGTGTGAGATGCGTGGTGTCGATCACGATCACGGGTGGCCGTGCCGCGCGGCGGGAACGCCCTCCGGCCAGAGTGATTCCCGACGCCGGCCGAGCAGGGAGCGACGATGACGTCGAGCGAGAGCGCCACCGGGGGCACGACCGACCTGAAGGAGGCCCGCCCGCCGGACCTCCCGCCGCCGTGGCACACGCCCGAGCGGGAGCGGCTGCAACTGCAGGCGCGCCGGTTCGCGATGGACGAGGTGCTGCCGGTGGCCGACGAGCTGGACCCGAAGAAGGGGCTCATCCCCGCCTCGCTGCTGCAGCGGCTCGCCGAGCTGGGCTACTTCGGCATCACCGTCCCGGCCGAGGACGGCGGCCTGGGCCTGGGCGTCTTCGAGTACTGCATGGTGTCCGAGGAGCTGGCCCGCGCCTGGATGAGCACCGCCAGCATCCTCGCCCGCGCGCAGGGGCTGGGGACGTCGCTGGCCGACGCCGGCCGTCGGGCGGAGCTGCTGCGCCGCAGCGCGCGCGGCGAGTGGATCGGGGCGATCGCGCTGTCGGAGCCCGACGCGGGGTCCGACCTCGCCGGGGTCTCCACGCGCGCCGTGCTCGAGGGCGACGAGTGGGTCGTCACCGGGCGCAAGCGCTGGTGCGGCAACGCCGAGGCCGCCGACTTCATCCAGGTGCTGGTCCGGGAGCGCGACCCCGAGGAGGGCGAGCCGCGCTCCCGCGGGCTGCGCACCCTGCTGCTGGAGAAGGAACGGGGTGCCTTCCCCGAGGGTCTGTCCGGTTCCCCGATCGACAAGGTCGGCTACCACGGCTTCCTGACCTGGGACCTCACGTTCGACGGCGTCCGGATCCCGGCGGAGAACGTGCTCGACGACGCCAACGCCGCCGGCGGCGGAGGAGACGGGTCGGCGCGCGCCGGCATGCGCAAGGCCAAGGAGTTCCTGGACACCGCCCGGGTGCACACCGCCGCCCGCGCCGTCGGCCTGGCCCGCGCGGCGCTGGAGGACTCGGTCGTCTACCTGCAGGAGCGCGAGCAGTTCGGCCACCCGATCGCCGACTTCCAGGCGCTGCGCTTCGCCGTCGCCGAGATGGCGTCCCAGATCGAGCAGAGCCGCGCCTTCTACCGCCAGGTCGCCCACCTGCTCGACGTGGGGGTCCCCTGCGACCGGGAGGCCGCCATGGTCAAGCTCGAGGCCACGGAGATGGCCGTCCGGGTCACCAACCAGGCCATGCAGCTGCACGGTGGCAACGGCTACACGACCGAGCGCCAGGTCGAGCGCCACTGGCGCGATGCCCGGCTGACGACGATCTTCGAGGGGACCAGCGAGATCCAGAAGCGGATCATCAGCGACCGGATCCTGCCCCGCTCACCCCTCGCGTGACCGGAGTGGGGGGGGGGGGGGGGGGGGGGGGGGGGGGGGGGGGGGGGGGGGGGGGGGGGGGGGGGGGGGGGGGGCGGGGGGGGG